>WQYJ01000059.1 GCA_009781325.1 Propionibacteriaceae bacterium
ATCCTGCCGCAGGCAGGACCCCCGGAAGCCAACCTAGGGTCTTGGGAAAAGATCCACCCCCAGTCCATACATAAGCCGCCGGAGGTCCTGCCTGGCGGCAGGATGACAGCTGTGTTGAACTAACTAACGGCTGTGCTGAAAAGGGGACGGCCTTTTTGTCACGGAAGCCGCCCCCGGTCATCCTGCCGCAGGCAGGACCCCCGGAAGCCAACCTAGGGTCTTGGGAAAAGATCCACCCCCAGTCCATACATAAGCCGCCGGAGGTCCTGCCTGGCGGCAGGATGACGGCTGTGTTGAACTAACTAACGGCTGTGCTGAACTCACTAATGGCTGTGTTGAACTAACAACACGTCCCCCGCGTCAGGTCCGTCAGGGGTAATTCAGGGGGGAACCCAATAGCGAAACCACGCGTAAACACGGCATGATGGACGTGTGACACCAACTAACCAGCTTCGACGAAACTACGCTAACCGGCGAATCGGTGGCGTGGCGGCAGGGCTGTCCGATTTCTTAGGAATGGACGTAACCCTCATCCGCGTACTGTTCGTACTTGGCTGTTTCTTCACCGGTGGAGCCATGGCTGCGATCTACGTACTCATGTGGATGCTCATCCCCGTGGATAGGTCGAAAAGTGCAGCCCCAGGAGCAGCGCCTGTGAGGCGTCCAGTCTGGTGGCTGATTATCATGGCAGCAATCGTCATCGGTGTTGTGTCCTCCAACAATGATCGTTGCCACCTGAATTTTGGAGCGATCCCAATGATCGCTTGCTTAATAATCTGGCGAAAGATTCGGGGAAACCGCTCATGGAAGTCACGCAAAGAATTCCAAAAGGCTCGTCTGGCCTGGCAGAGGCGCCTCGACGAACAGGTTCAGCAAGCAGGTAGTCCAACCTACCTGGGCGGTGATCCATTCCACATCAACTCCTTCTACCCACCCACTCCTGAGGACAAGGACAACCCCAACTCAGGCTTTCAAATTCAATAGCATGTGAAAGGAAGAATCATGACTAGCAGACCACTAACCCGTTCCAAGACCAACCGTATCTTCGGTGGTGTAGCCGGAGGTATCGCCGCCTATACCGGCCTCGACTCCGGTATCGTCCGCATTATCACAGCGGTCGTCGTCCTCGTGACCGGTGTCGGCCCGATCCTCTATATCCTGGCTTGGATACTGCTTCCCGAAGAGGGCAGCTCCACTACCGGCTTGGACTCAATCATTGCTTCATTCAAATCACGTTCGGGCAACGATAACCCGAACCCCACCGATTTGAGGTGACAACGCCTCCTAGGCGTTCGCAAGACCCCAACGAAGTATCGACTTCCTGCCTTTCGATACTTCGTTGGGGTTCTTCTTTGTCAAGAATGTGTATTCAACCCCAGGTCGGGGTAGGGCTTGGGTCAGTCACGTCATCCGCTGTGTCACATGTGTGTCAGCTATGACGTCCCCTTGACATCCAAGTCGGTGAAACATATGCGGATTCTGGAGGCCCTACGGCCGTCCATTTGGGTGACGGTCATCTCTATTTGGGTGAGTTGATCGGAGCCCTGACGCGCAACGAGCGCTGTGATTGAATCATCTTGACTGGGCAGCACCCCTCGTACTGCGACCCAGAAGCCGGCCACTGTGTCGTAGGGGCCTTCTGGAAGAATCAGACCCGTGAGATCCTCGAATTGTTCGAGAGTGGTCAGCCCCTCGACTTCAACCTGGTCAGCCTCGGAGATCACCGGCGGTACAGCCACGTCGTACTCATCTTGAATCTCACCGACGAATTCTTCGACAAGGTCTTCGAGGGTGACGATCCCAGCAGTACCGCCGTACTCATCGCAGACGATGGCCATATGCGATCCCTCATGACGCATCAGGGTCAGTGCGTGGATGACGTTGACCGTGTCCGGCATGGACATGATGGGTCGTACAAGCTGGCGAATCGGGGTGGCTCTCTCGGCGTTGTCGAGGTACATCAAATCCCGAATGTGGAGGAAGCCGAGGATGTCATCCACTGAGGACCCGGTGACCGGGAAACGGGAATGCGAAGCTGACTCCAGTTCACGTGTAGCCTTGTAAGCCGGAGTTTCGCCGTCGAGGAACTCAACCTCAGTACGCGGAACCATGACCTCGCGCAGACTGCGCTCCCCGGCTGCGAAGACCTCATCAACGATCTCGCGTTCCTCAGCAGTCAAGGTTGGTGCGTTGGTGACCATGTGGCGCAGCTCTTCTTCAGTGACCACCTCTTTCGATGCTTTGGGGTCACCCCCGAGAAATCTCATCAGGATGTCGGTGGATACCCCGAGGAACCACACGATGGGCTTGGCGACCACAGAAACACCGTTGACAAATCCGGCTAGAGCCAAGGCGATGGACTCTGCCCGCTGCATTCCGAGCCGCTTGGCGGTCAGATCAGCGATGACGATAGAGAAGTACGAGATGACGACGGTGACGAAGATCAACGCCACAATCTCGGCTGCACCTGAGGCCATCCCGAGGCTCTCTAGTACGGGAAAAAGCTCAGCGGCAAACGTACTTGCCCCCAGAGATGCTGCTAAGAATCCCATGAATGTGCTGCTCAAATTGATCGTTGACAGGAATCGATTGGGGTTCGATGTCAGTTGGGCAACTTTCCTACCTCGGGCACCTTTGGCAGCCAATCTTTTGATCTGGGATTCACGCAGGGACACCATCGCTAGTTCAGCGGCATTGAAAAACGCACTGATGATGATGAACAGTGCAACCAGGGCAATGTTCACCCATATGTTGGATCCCATGACTCTCCCAGAGGCTTCAGGTCACGTCCAGTCTAGCGAATTAAGCTATGTTCACCGGTTACTGCAAGGCAGCATTGAGGTTCTGCGCCAGAGCGTTCATGAACTCCTGGGTGGTCAGCCAGGGGTGATCCTTGGAGATGAGCAGGGCGAGATCCTTGGTCATCTTCCCCTCATTGACGGTATCGACGCATACCTGCTCCAGGGTTTCTGCGAAGCGTACGACTTCAGGGGTGTTGTCGAGAGTACCGCGATGCTTCAGTCCTCCGGTCCAGGCAAAGATCGAGGCGATGGGGTTCGTGGAGGTCGGCTGGCCTTGTTGATGCATGCGCCAGTGACGGGTGACCGTACCGTGAGCTGCTTCGGCGAGGGCCGTCTTACCGTCGGGGGTGAGCAGAACCGATGTCATCAGGCCAAGTGAGCCGAATCCTTGGGCGACGGTATCTGACTGTACGTCTCCGTCATAGTTCTTGCATGCCCAGAGATACCCGCCGGACCACTTCAGAGCTGCGGCCACCATATCGTCGATGAGTCGATGCTCATAGGTTAGGCCTGCCTGTTCAAACTCGGGCTGGAATTCCTTTTCAAGTACGCGGGCGAAGATGTCTTTGAAGGCGCCGTCGTAGGCTTTGAGGATGGTGTTCTTGGTGGAAAGGTAGACGTCGACTTTTCTGCGCAGGGCATAGTTGAAACATGACCTGGCGAAATCGGTGATGGAGTCCACTGTGTTGTACATCCCCAGAGCCACTCCCCCTGCAGCGCCGAACTCGTTGACGATTCTGCGAATCGGTTCGCCGCCGTCGTCGGGGGTGAAGGTGATGGTGACTGTCCCTGCGCCGGGTACGACGAAGTCCTGGGCCTTGTATTGATCGGCGTGGGCATGACGAGCGATGATAATCGGGTCAGTCCAGGTGGGTACGAGGCGAGGAATCGAAGAAATCACGATGGGCTCGCGGAAGACCACACCACCGAGGATGTTACGGATCGTACCGTTCGGTGAACGCCACATGTATTTCAGGCCGAATTCCTCTACGCGCGCCTCATCGGGGGTGATGGTCGCACACTTGACCCCAACACCGGCCTTCTGGATGGCATGAGCAGCGTCAACGGTCACCTGGTCATCGGTTTCATCCCTGTGCGTCACCGACAGATCGAAATATTCGATGTTCATATCCAGGTGGGGGAAGAGCAGTTGCTCCTTGATCAACTCCCAGATAACACGGGTCATCTCGTCGCCGTCGAGTTCGACAATGGGTCCCTTCACAGTGATGGTCATGATGCGCCTTTCTCGTCTTCTGGTGACTACCCTAACCTGAGTCAGGCCCTTTCGTCACCCGGTATGTGTCACGGGGGGCAGTGTGGCATAGCGGGCAGTCCTTTTTTGTCACACCACCCCCCGTCATCCTGCCGCAGGCAGGACCCCCGGCAGCCAACGTAGGGTCTTGGGAAAAGATCTACCATCAGTCCATACATCAGCCGCCGGGGGTCCTGCCTGGCGGCAGGATGACCGGGGGTGACTATGTCCATTACGACAGAAGGATCGTGGCCAATAAGACCGAGGCGATCGAGACTATGGTTGCCCTGAAGATGGTGTCGCGGGCGAAGACCATGCGGATCTCGTACCTTGAAGCGAAAACGAACAGGTTCTGCGCTGGCGGCAGAGAGGCGATCACCGTGACCGCTCGTACTGCGATCGGATCAAGACGCAAAACAAAGGCTGCCAAGATGAAGGCGTAGACCGGTTGGATGAGAACCTTGAGTGCAACGATAAACCAGGATTCTTTCGTTTCGGCACCCTTGGCTGGCTTCGGGTCGAGGCATAGTGAAACCCCGAAAGCCAGCAGCATCAGAGGGATCGCTGCCGCGCCGAGCATTGTCACCGGGTGAGCGGCAAACTCTGGCAGAGCGAACCACTCCCAGCGGCTGCGGAGCAGATTACCGAGCAGACCGACGAGAACACCCACTGTCAGTGGGTTTCGCAAGGGTACAGTCAGTACCTTCGCGATGGACACTGTCTTACCTGACATCCGCATCTGCCGATAATCGAAAATCGCCAAGGCAGCCGGCTGCAGCACTCCCACCTGAATCAGCAGCACAGGCACAATCCACGTGACATCCCGCAGCGCATAAGCCGCCACTGGAATCCCCAGATTTCCCGCATTCGAGTACGCCGCCAGCAGCGTACCCATCGTCGCTTCCCCAAACTTATGTTTGAGTCTGATCACGTTTGCGATGATGTACGTCACCGCCACCAGCGCGATCGACCCGTACGCAGCAATCACCGGCTGCGAGAAGACCCGGCTCAAATCAGCATCAACCATCATCGAATACAGCAGCGCCGGAGAGGCAACATAGAGCGCTAGGAGACTCATCAGTTTGCGATGCTCAATGGTGAGCACCCCCAGACGAGCCAACAACCACCCCAGCCCGATTAGCACCCCAATAGTGAAGAACCCCTCAAGAGCCGGCAGAGTATTGATGATCACATCCATGGGGACACCGCCAACCGCAGTTTCTCGCAGTATCCAACCTCAGACATACCCCAAGCCTATCCAGCCATCACGATCCGCGCCTCTCCTGTTTTGATTGACGGATGTGATTCTGTGCAAGGCAGGGCTGATAACTACGCCGTCTCAGGGTTTTCAGGGTTCGCTAGGAGCGGACGTACCAGGGCAGCTAGGTAAAGAGAGCCTGTGATCAAAACGGTGTCTGATTCCTCGGATAGGAGGGCTTGGATGGCTTCACCTAGGTTCGGGATGACTTGGGTGGGGATCCCCTGGTCGGCTGCAGCTTGGGCTACCTCGT
This sequence comes from Propionibacteriaceae bacterium, assembly GCA_009781325.1. Taxonomy (GTDB): domain Bacteria; phylum Actinomycetota; class Actinomycetes; order Propionibacteriales; family Propionibacteriaceae; genus WQYJ01. The sequence continues at coordinate 5,565 of WQYJ01000059.1, forward strand.
GTGCGGGAGCTGAGACTTTGGTTTTGGCGCCAGCTCCTAGTCTGAACTCTGGGATGATCAGGCGGGAGACTGCTGGAGCTAAAGCTTCGATGGTTTGGGTGATCTTCTCCGATGGGGCGGCTGACAGGGTAGCCAGAGTAGGTAGCCGGGTGAGACCAACAGCCCGCATGGCTTCGACCAGGCTGGTGACTTTCTGTGGGGAGTGGGCGCCGTCGAGAAGTACGCGGTGGTCACCGAAAGTAAACCACTCGAACCTGGCAGGAGGGGTGATGCGGCGAAGTTGGGTGAAATCTTCAGGCAGGGCGAAGCCGTCCCGTTGGCTGAGATAAGTGACGGCTTCTAGTGCCATAGCCCAGTTGTGGGTTTGGTACGCGGGTACGCCATCGAGTTGTGTGACATGGAGTCGGTTCGTTTTGGCAGGTTTCTGATCCCAAGTCCCTAGTTCGGCTGCCGGGGGTACTGCCTTCGGCAGCATGACCGGTGGAGGGGATAGCATGCCAGGGGGCTGGTTCGATGTGGCATCTTTTCCTTGGAGCGTGCTATCTCCGAGTACCTCCACCGTGGCACCGATAGTTTTCGCATAGGCGAGGATCACATCACGGACCTCTGGAGGTTGTGGTGCTACAAAACCGAATGATCCTGGGTGGAGGATGCCTGCTTTTTGGGCTGCGATGTCTGTCAGGGTTGATCCGAGTTTGTCGGTGTGATCCAGACCGATGGGACCGATGATGGCGATCTTGTCGGGCCGGGTCAAGACGTTCGTCGCATCGCGCGTACCGCCGATTCCTACCTCGACGATCGCGTAATCCACTTGCTCACGCTCAAAGACCCACAGGGCCAGACAGGTTATCACTTCGAAGTAGGTCATCTGCCCTTGAAGAGGCATCAACTGCTCCAGCAACTGGGTGAGATAGGAGCAGAAAGCCAATTCCGCCAACGGAGATCCATCGATCTGGACTCGTTCATTGAGGGTCAGGATATGAGGAGATACCGTCATGCCTGTCCGGAATCCGCACGCCTGTAATAGACCCTGAACATAGTAACTGGTCGATGTTTTGCCCGAGGTACCAGTGATGTGAATGACCCGAAGCTGGTTCTGTGGATTTCCCAGCAAGGACAAGGCCTGATTCATAACAGCCAGAGATGAATGCCCTGATTCGCGTACTCCAGCAAAGGCAAAGACAGCCTCCAAGGCGTCATCCAGGGTCCTTATCTGGACACCTCTTGACCAGCCCAGGACAGGATCTTCCATGAAGTCGGTACCCCTTCCACGATGACAACGTCAGTGTTCTTCAGCCCCGGATGCAAACCCCGCTTGGGTTCGGTGCGAAGGTCTGTACGCGCACTCAGCCATGCCCACAGTGCTCCCCCATGACTGACAACAGCAGCGCAATCATAGTCAAGCAGTTCCGATATCGCCTCATCAAATCGGGTGATGAAGGATATCCCGGAGTCTCCGTTGGGCATGGATTGTGTGGGATCAACAGCCCACGAAACGATCATCGAAGTGTACGGCTCCCACTCGGTTGCCATTTCCCAATCACCAGCGAAGATCTCGCGTACCCCCGGGTGGGTGACTAGAGGTACACCCTTAGCTTCGGCTAGGGGTTCCCCAGTCTGGCGTGCGCGGGTGATGTCTGAGGTCAGGACGATCTCGATGGGTTCGTCCACCAGCTTCTGCGGGAGGGCAGCAGCCTGTGCCAGACCTAGTTCATTGAGCGGTGCACCGGGGTAGCCGGTGTCGAGAAGATGACCAACATTGGAATCTGTTTGACCATGGCGAATGAAGATGATGCGCACGCGATTACTCTATCGTGAAAGATGATGGTGGGGATGTGACAGGGGGTCCTTTTTGATCACACCAACCCCCGGTCATCCCGCCGCAGGCGGGACCCCCGGCAGCCAAACTATGGACTTGAAAAAGAAAAGCTTGACCACAGTCCCTACGTTGGCTGCCGGGGGTCCTGCCTGACGGCAGGATGACCGGGGGGGCGTTACCACAGACCCTACGTTGGCTGCCGGGGGTCCTGCCTGACGGCAGGATGACCGGGGGGCGTTACCACAGTCCCTACGTTGGCTGCCGGGGGTCCTGCCTGACGGCAGGATGACCGGGGGGGCGTTACCTGGGTGCTCTGTGTCCAGTTATGTGTCCCGTCACGTCCCTGACACGTCATCAAGGCCGATGCGGAAGGCCGGGTAGCCTTCTTCGGTTTGGGTGGGGTGGATTCGGGTGAGAAGACCAGGACCCACTTCTTCTTTGGTGAGAGCGAAGACTTCGTGGTCGCGCCAGTCACCAGCGATGTGGATAAAGCGCGGGCGGCGTCCCTCGTACCGGAAACCAAGTTTCTCCACGACACGCAGAGAGGACTTATTCTCCGGGCGGATGCAGATCTCGATACGATGCAAACCCATGGTCATCATGGCGTAGTCGGTGGCTAGTGCAACAGCAGCAGGAGTGATGGAGCGCCCGGCGTACTTGCGGTCAATCCAATAACCCATCGACGCACATTGAACAGAACCATAGATAATGTTGTTGACCGAGCATTGCCCGATAACAGGGCTCTTACCTTGGTCATCAAGGCGAATCAGCCAGGGAAGATTCTGTCCTCGGCGTGCTTGATCCCACATGAAACGGACCCTTTGTTTCACACTTATAGGCTGCTCTGCCACACTCGGGGCGGTGGCATCCCAGGGCCCCAGCCACGACGCATTTCGCGTACGAGTCCTTAAAACTTCCTCCACATCCCGATGGGAGAAAGGAGCAAGAACCAAAGGTCCATGGCGCAGGCTCACCGGCCACGTGTGCGTGGATGGCCACGAGGGTGCTGTGACTATTCGAAACATAGCTCTTCGCCGATTCAGTTCAGGGGCAGATAGAAAGTTTCCGTGTTCTCGTCTACGAGGCCCTCGTCATTTGCCAAGATAGCCAGAGCGTTAGATCGATAGATGGTGTTCATGCCTTCGATTCCGTGCGGACGTCCAGTGATCATCATGCGCGAATCTTGCACAGTGGCTGGTACGCACGTCAGCATGTGAGGTACGACTCGCAGCGGCTGAGCTAGGTAGGCCGCTGACAATTCTGGGTCCGTACTAGCACCCATGAGTTTGGCAATCATGGGCTCAAGAACCAACTTAGTCAGAACGAAGGATGGATAGGTGTCTGCAGGCAGGCACAGAACCGGCACCTTCTCTTCGGCCAGAATAAAGCCATGTTCGCGACCGGGACTGATCGCAACTGGCTCAAAATCATTGGAACCAATCTGATCGGCAATGTCTCGCAAGTCCAGACCCGCTTCATCGAGACCGCCCACGGTGACAACCAGGTCGGCTCGTACCAACTGCTCAGTAATGGCGTTGATCAGCAATGATGCTGAGTTGTAGATGTACTCCAGCCGATGAGCCTGGGCACCAGCCTGCGCCGCTTGACCAGCGACAAGATAGGAAGCAGGGATCGCGGTCTCTGACAGCGCCATGATAAGAACCCGCGGACTCGGACGAGCCATCACTTTGCGAATACCCATGCCTGCCAGCAGAGCAAGCATCCGTGGAATGATCTTTGTACCCTTGCTGATAATGACGTCTCCGACCTTGATGTCACTGCCAAAATTCCGGTCGGCGATGATTGACTCATTCAGTGTCAGACCTACAGCATCAAGAACAGGAACTCCGAACTCTCCCAATTCGGGAACCATGCTGAGCAAATAATCCCAGTGCTGCCAAAAGTCCCTGACTCCATCCTTCGACGGTGGAGGCGAGCCCGGCAGACTCGGAACTTCCTGTTCCTCAATCTGCGGTTTATCAGGCATGGGAGCACGATTAAAGAAACCCATGAGCCTACGATACCAGTGGAGGTATCACCATGGGACACATTTCGACGGTGGGTGGAGGTTCACCTGTTCCATTCCGCCCAGATCAGTCGTGGGATGGCATGCCAAAAGAACAATTGCGGGTTTTGTTTCGCGCGAGGCGCCGGGCGCTGAACCCCTCTGAGGTTATTGCTGCGGACAGTGCTCGTACGGCTCGGTTGCTGGATCTGTTGGGACAGTTGGCTCCATCAGTGGTGGCTTGCTATGCCTCCAGTACGCCGTGGCCCTGGGCAGGTGCCTCTGGAATGGATCAGATCGGCGGTTGGGTCGAACCGGGGACTCCTGAACTGATGAGTGAGTTGCTGGACGCTGGGGTGAGTGTTCTGCTGCCGTCGATGCTTGAAGGTCCTCGCGGTGAGAATCCGCTGGACGGCGATCCTGTGTGGGCGCAGTGGTCTGGCGAAGCGCTGGTGCGGGGGTATTCAGGGATACCCAGTCCTGCGGTATCGGGCGAGATTGTGCCCTTAGAGATGGCCGATGTGATCATCTGTCCAGGATTAGCTGGTACGCCCGGAGGGGTTCGTCTAGGCCGAGGCGGTGGGTGGATGGATCGCGCTTTGCTTCATGCTCGACCTGGGGTGCCGCGTTGGCTGCTGTTGAATGATTGGGAAGTTGTGCATGGGCTACCTAGCGATCCCTGGGATCAGTTAGTGACCGACCTTGTGACCGAGGAACGCTGGATCGCTTGCATGTGATCGTTGGGACGAAAGTGCGTCAGGGTAATGCGGACGGCAGGACGTACCCCCGGTAGGGCGAGTTCCATTAGTGCATTCCCAAGTTGTCGGTCATCCTGCCGCAGGCAGGACCCCCGGCAGACGACGTAGGGTCTTGGGTGCAGATCTGTAACACAGTCCACAGATCGGCCGCCGGGGGTCCTGCCTGCGGCAGGATGACCGGGGGTCGACTTAGGGGCTTGGGTGCAAGCCTTTACCCAAGTCCACAGATCGGCCGCCGGGGGTACTGCCTACGGCAGCATGACCGGGGGTCGACTTAGGGGCTTGGGTGCAAGCCTTTACCCAAGTCCACAGATCGGCCGCCGGGGGTACTGCCTACGGCAGCATGACCGGGGGTCGAC
>WQYJ01000060.1 GCA_009781325.1 Propionibacteriaceae bacterium
ACCGAGAGCCACCCCATGAAGATCATGGCCATCTCTTCATCGTGAAGAACAAGCTGCTTGATCGCTAGCTCATGAACCGACAGGAAGGTCTCAAAGCGGTGAGGGTGATGGACCGCCATATCCATCAGCCAGGATCGTACACAGGCACCAAGCTGGTCTCGGGTGTACTCCAAGGAGAAGTCTTCGACGATCCCCTCGCGGCTAGCGGTTGGTGACAGTCCGGTGGAGTCCAGTACTGCGCGTACGAAGAATGCCCAGTCCGGCAGTAGTTCATCCTCGCGTTGGGAGAGCATCATTCTGCCGAGATAAACCTGGGTGGACTGGTGGGCATTGGGCGGCGGTGCGTACGGCAGGACGAAGCCCTTGCCTCGTGTACCGGTCCCAGGAGCCGACAGGTTAATAACATCCAGTGGTTCGAAACCCAGTTCTTCTTGGGCAAAGACAGTTAGCTCTGCTGGGTCGGGTGATTCATCAAGAAAGATGGGATGAGCATTGATGCGCGTGGAGTACTCGGGTTTATCCCAGTTCACCTGCGATTCGTCCGTGGCTGGGTTAGGCCCGGAGATCGGATCGGGGGAGCTGGCAATATCGATGGGCACAGGAAGATACTGCCCATAGAGTGCAGCAAGCTGAGACACCGCACTTTCGCAAACCAGTTCAGCGGTGTCGAAGCGCCCAGTGAGATAGACCCGCGTACCGACCGGTAGTTGGAGGTCGAGTTCGCGTACTGAGAAGGTTCCGTCACCGGAGCCAACCCACTCAACACAGGGGGATCCAGTCGCTGATCGAGTCAGAATCCGAATCTCATCGGAGATCATGAAGCAGGAAAGCAACCCGATTCCGAACTGACCGAGATAGTCTGTGCGTGCCATGTTGAGGATGTCACGCTTCGAACTGCGCCCAACGGTAGCCAGTAACTCAGTGACCTCGTCGCAGGTGAGTCCCATCCCCTCATCAACCAGGACAAACTGCGAATTCTCGGCAGGGTAAATGGTGATTCCCCACGTTGGGTCTATCGTCAGTGATTCTTCTTCACAGTAGGTCTTCCGCGCGGTGATAGCATCAACCCCGTTTTGCAGGAGTTCGCGCAGATAGACCCGCGGGCTGGAATAGATATGGCGACCAAGAAGATCAACGACTCCTTGTAAGTCAACCTGAAATGGCCGCGCGTCCACGAGTGTCCCTCTCTAATTTCATCCCAATCTACCAAGGTTTCCGCTGGTAGGTTTTGTCTTCCCATTCCCTAAGAATCGGAGGATACAAGGATCTTTGCAACTTAGAGATCCTAGTACACCAGGCCACTAGACTGAACACATGAACCAGTTATCATCACAGCGGCCGTGGTGGAAAGATGCTGTTTTCTACCAGATTTATCCGCGCAGCTTCCAGGATTCGAATGGAGATGGGATCGGTGATATCCCAGGAATCATCTCTCGTCTGGACCAGGTAGCAGCACTCGGAGTCACCGCGCTGTGGCTATCCCCGCTCTACTGCTCCCCCGATGCTGACAACGGATATGACATCTCTGATTACTGCGCGATTGATCCGCGGTACGGGACACTGGAGGACTTCGATCGTCTGGTCAACGAAGCCGGGAAGCGCGGTCTGAGGATCATCATGGATTTGGTCATCAACCATACCTCCGATCAGCACCAGTGGTTCCAGGCGAGCCGACAGAGCATCGAGCCGTACACCGACTACTACATCTGGCATGAGGCTGGCAAGGACTCTTCCCTGCCGCCGAATAACTGGACGGGGTTCTTCATGGGAAGTACTTGGACCTGGGATGAGGTACGAGAAGAGTTCTACCTCCATCTGTTCGATAAGGCTCAGCCGGATCTGAACTATCACAACCCGAAGGTCCTCGAAGAAATCAAGAATGTGATGCGTTTCTGGCTGGATCGCGGAATCTCGGGTTTCCGCTGTGATGTGATCTCACTGCTTTACAAAGAATCCTTGGCTGACGGGCACGGCCTGCCGATCATCCGCGGATTGGAACACTATAAGGGCCGCGATGGCACGCACAGGATCCTCCAAGAACTGCGCCGTGATGTTCTCGATCCGTACGGCGCCTTCACTGTCGGGGAAACGGTGATGGTCTCGCTAGAGGAGGCTAAGACCCTGTGCGATCCCGACCGCAAGGAGCTTGACCTACTCTTCTACTTTGACCATCTGGAAGTCGACCGACTGTTTGCCAGGTACGGGCCTAAGCCCTTCCGTGCCGATACTCTGCTGAACCGGCTCACTGTCTGGGAGCAGGGGTTGGATTGGAATGCTCTCTACCTGGAGAACCACGATCAGCCGAGAATCGTCTCTCATTACGGGGACGACAAGCAGTATTGGTCCCGCAGTTCTTCTCTGTTTGCGGTTTTACTGTTCACTTTGCGTGGCACCCCCTTCCTCTATCAAGGCCAAGAGATCGGGATGACCAACTTCGATTTCACCTCCATCGAACAACTCGATGATGTTGAGAGCCGCAACATGGATCAACTCCTCGCTAAAGCTTTCATCCCTGCACCTCTGCGCTGGCGGCTCATCCGCGACTCTTCGCGAGACAATGCCCGTACTCCTGTGCAATGGGATTCATCCAAGGGAGCTGGTTTCACTACCTCGCGGCCATGGCTGCCGATTAACTCCAACTCCACCTGGCTGAACTACGAGCGCCAGGACAGCGATCCTCGCTCGGTTCTCAACTTCTACCGCAGGATGATTCGACTGCGCCGCGACTGCCCCACGCTGATGGACGGTGGATTCGAACCAGTCTTTGCTGACCGTGCGATCATGGTCTACCGGCGTACCCCTGCCGAGGATTCCACCGATCCTGCCTACACGATCTGGCTGAACTTCTCCGGGTACATCCAGTACCTCGATCAGCTCGATGCCAGCGAAGGCGATGGTACGGGAGAGTCGATGTGTGTGGCCTCCAATACCGGCAGGCGCCGACTGGATGGGATTCTCCTGCCCTGGGAGGCCATGGTGATTCGCGAGGGAGCTGCCTCGTTATGATTGCCGATGCAGATCAGGTCTTTCGCCTGGAGACTCAGGACTCCAGCTACTGGTTCCGCATCACCAGTCACGGTCATCTTGAGCATCTGCACTATGGGATTCGGTTGCCCAGGGATCAATCAGCGGAGTCCCTGGCCATCAAACGCAGCGCTGAGATAGGTACCTCCATTGCCTATAGTGACGAGGATCCCTTCTATTGCTTGGATCACCTTTGTCTGGAATGGTCTGGGGTCGGTGCCGGAGATTTTCGTGAGTCGCCGATTGAGGTAGTCGGCAGCGACGGTGCTTATAGTTGTGATTTCCTTTACTCCAATCACGCCATTATCCCCGGTGCCATGAAAGCTGACACACTGCCCCTGGCATACGGCGCTGATGCGCAGACCCTGCGGATCGAGTTGGTTGACCAAGCTGCTCACCTCTCACTGATCCTGTGGTACACCGTCTTCGAGTCTGCCAATGTCATTGCACGACGAGCCACCCTGACTAACCTGGGTGAAGAACCTATGTCAGTACGCAAGCTAGCCTCCCTCATGGTGGACATCCCCGATCAAGGTTTTCGTCTTCTCAGTCTGCATGGCGGATGGATCAAGGAAGCTCATCTCCAAGACCAACCTGTGGGCTATGGGGCAATGGTGAACTCATCGACTACTGGGATCAGTTCGAACCGATGTAACCCAGGGTTTCTTCTGGCGCAAGCATCAGCAACTGAGTCCCAAGGGCGGGTTTACGGATTCAACCTCATCTACTCCGGCAACCATCGCAGCGTCATTGAGAAGTCCAACCATGATGTAGTGAGACTCACCCTGGGAATCAATCCGCACTGCTTCGAATGGGTGCTGGCTCCAGGAGAATCTTTCGAAACCCCCCAGGGCGTCATGACCTGTTCCGGGGATGGGATCGGGGGAGCATCACGGAACCTCCATGATTTCGTCAATGACCACATCGTACGCGGCGACTGGAAACACCGAGTTCGTCCGGTGGTCTACAACAATTGGGAAGCTACCTTCTTCAAGTTCACCTCCGGTAAGCTCCTTGGTTTGGCTCGTCGGGCGAAGGCTTTGGGCGCGGAGGTCTTCGTCCTTGATGACGGGTGGTTCGGTGCCCGCGATTCGGATCGCGCAGGGCTGGGCGACTATCGGGTCAATCGCCGCAAGTTTCCCTCCGGTCTGCCTGCCTTTGCTGACCGTATTCGCTCGATTGGGCTCGGGTTCGGCATCTGGGTAGAACCCGAGATGGTCAACACCGACTCCGATCTCTACCGAGCCCACCCCGACTGGGCTGTCACTACTCCCGGCCGGACTGCACGCATGGGCCGCCACCAGTTAGTCCTCGACCTCACCAGGGCGGAGGTACGCGACTACATCGTTGACAATGTGGGTCGGATCATCGACGACACTGGTGCTGCCTATGTGAAATGGGATTTCAATCGGGGATTGTCAGATGCGTTTTCCCCCGGGCTGGCCAACCAAGGCGAGTTCTTCCATCGCTACATCCTTGGACTCTACGAGGTCTTAGCCCGCATCTTCTGGTCCCGACCGAGCGTACTGTTGGAATCCTGTGCTTCCGGGGGAAATCGTTTCGACCTGGGAATGCTGTGCTATTCGCCGCAGATATGGGCCTCTGATGATACCGATCCAATTGAGCGCCTGAAGATCCAAGGGGGTCTGACTCATCTCTATCCGGTCTCAGCTATGGGTGCTCACGTCTCTGAGGCACCGCACCAACAAACCCTGCGGAATACCCCGCTCACAACCCGCTTTAATGTTTCTGCTTTTGGTTGTCTGGGCTATGAGCTGGATCTTCGGATGTTGTCGAAGGTCGAGAGAGCCGAGATTCGCGAGCAGATCCAGTTCTATAAACACCACCGGGCTCTTTTACAGTACGGGCGCTTCTTCCGTACTGATCGAGAATCTGGCGCCAAGCCGAATAAGGTGATCTGGACGATGGCTTCTCGGGACGGAACCCAGGCAGTCACCGGTTTCTTCCAGACTCTGACTCAAGCAAGCGAAGGCTTCGACCGCCTTGTTATTGAGGGACTGAAGCCTTCAACGAAGTACACTGTGGAAACGCGTCTACAGTCCATCTTCATCTCTCGTTTCGGCGGCTTAGTCAAACACCTTCTCCCGGTGAGCCTGAACCCCGAAGGGATCATTCTTGGCATCGCCAAGCGCCTTATGCGAATAACCGACTGCGTGGAAACCTTCGAAGCCTATGGTGAGGTTCTCGGCGATGGAATTGGGCTGAATAATCAGTTTATGGGCAGCTATTACAACCCACATACCCGCCTTCTTGGAGATTTCGGATCTAACCTATATCTGACCTGTCTCCACGACGAACAGACCGCTTCTTAAGAGTTGTCTAAGGAGATGTGTATCACTAAGCAATCAGGGTGATAATACTGCTATGCACACTATATTATATGTGCCAGGGTTGCTCCCCCGGTAGTCGAGGATGCCACGGGGCCAATTCTGCAGGGGGGAGTCCGCTTTCGGGACACACTCGGATGCACATGTGAGGAGTCATCATGCACCGACGCATACTAGCCCTTGTGGCAGCGGTTTCTGTTTCTTTTTCTGCTCTATTAGGGGGTACTTTTGCCGCCCAGGCTGCAGATACCACGACCATCTCGGGGAAGGTCAATCTGCCGGCTGGCTGCAACTGGTCTGTTGACCCCACAGATCCTGCTCCTTGGTTGGGTGATGTCGGCATTGTGTCTGTGGTTGATGTCGGCACTGATGATGCCTACTTTGAGGAGTGGACTGTGGTACCGATCAATCCTGATGGTACGTACTCCTGGGATGAGGCGCTGCCGGGCACTGACTACCTGATTTATGCGTTGTCACGCGACTTGAATACACCGTGCGCTCTCTTTGGCACTTATGCCGGTGGGTTTGCAATGCTGAGTGATGTCAACTTCGCTCACTTGGCCAACCCAGACATTGTCTTCTCAGTTGACGCCGCAGGAACACCGCTGACGGGTGTCGATATCACCATGGTCCCAATTGAGGCATATGCCACCGGCACCGTTGACATTCCCAGTTTCTCTGACGTTTTTGTATATGTCATCGAGATCGATGAGTGGTTCAATGCTGTAGATGCCACCTACGCAAATGTGGACATTGACGGCACCTATTCACTCCCGGTCAAAGTTGGCTCAACCATCATTGTTGATGCCTGGGCGGATGATTACCTCGAAACATGGGTCGGTGGGTACACGGGTTGGACCTATGATTACTCTGAGCCTCTCATCACGAAGATTCCGATCCTCACCCCTGGTGAGACACACATTGATGGCATCCTCACACTTATCCCAGAGCTTGAAGACTTTGGAGTTTCGATTTCGGGGAGCGTCACCCTCCCCAACGGGGTCGACTGGGACGTTGATCCACTGGATCCCAGTCCGTGGATGGGCCGTGTTGCTATCGCACCCGTGACTGACCTAGGCACGGAGTATCCATTCTTTGAAATGACTCGTCGTACGGATGTAAAGCCCGACGGCACCTTTTCCTGGCCTTGGGCTGAACCCGGCAAGGACTATGTTGTCTTCGTCGACCCATACGACTTGGCTCTCACCTCGTATGACCTCCTTGTGTCATATCCCGGTGGGTTTTCATCGATGGGCGGCCCTGCACTTTCCGCTTTGGGGAACCCGGCTAGCATAGTCTCCATCGACGCTGCTGGAACATCACAGGCTGGCATTGACATCACAATGATCCCTGCCGAGGCTCACATCGAAGGCACCGTTGAACCAGTAGGTGAAGATGGAGCCAATGTGGCGGTTTGCGAGCCCAACGAAGCGCTGACGGTTTTTGTTGATTGCGGCTGGATATATGTCGATGATGATGGCACCTTCTCCGTCCCTGTGAAAGTTGGAGCGACTGTCGTGGTTTCTGCCTATGCTCCCGGCTATGCCTACACCTGGGCTGGCGGAGCAACAGGATGGACAGAGGATGTGTCCACTGCTCTGTTCACAAAGTTTGAGGTCAAAGGCCCTGGTGTGATCACGATCGATGAGCCAATCCGTCTCGCCTCCGCAATCACCATTTCTGGAGCGGTGACCTTACCCAACGGATATAGCTGGGTTGATGACTTAGGCGACCCCAATGCTAATCTCGGCCACGTCCGAATCGCATCTGTCGCTGATGCCGGAACTGACTCTGCGCACTTAGATGGAAGAGTCACTGACATGGCTTGGATTACCCCGGATGGCACCTATTCCTGGGCTGGCGGTATCGCCGGCGCAGACTATGTAGTCTTCGTGCTACCAGATGAGCTGAATATCACTCCTAGCTTTGCGTGGACAACCTTCTCTAATGGATCTACGATAACGGGTTACCCACAGGACTGGGTTCTATCAGACCCAGGCATCATTGTCTCCATCAATGCCGCGGGCGATTCACTAGAAAACGTCAACATTGAGGTAGCCGCACCAAATGCATTAATCACCGGAACTGTTCTTTGGCCCCAAGACTCATTCGCATCAGTAATCACGTGTGAGATTGATGATTCGTTCGAGCCTTCGAACTGCAACTCATATGGGGTCGATGATGATGGCTCCTACGTCGTACCTACAACTGTTGGAACCACCATGGTTCTATGCGCGTTCGCCGAGGGATACAGCTACACCTGGCTAGGCGGAGCCGTCGGCTGGGATACCGACTTCTCCAGTGATCTCGTCACCAAGGTACCGATCCTTACCCCTGGAAATACCGAGGTGCCAGACATAACGCTTGCTCGTACCCCATTCCTATCCGGCACAGTGGTTTTGCCGCCAGGCTACGACTGGGACGTCGACCCGGATGACGAGGATCCTTGGTACGGGTGGGTCTACATAATGAGCGTAGCTGATGCAGACCAGGAGAACCCGTATATCGATGGAGATGTTTTTGGACTAGCGTGGATTGAGTCGGATGGCTCCTATTGGTGGGATGAAGCCGAACCGGGCAGGGATTACGTAGCCTTCGTCAGGCCCATGGACCTGATGATCAGTCCCACTGATTACTTTGGGGCGTTCTATGGTGGTCAGGGAATGCTATATGTGCCCGCGGACGCCTATTTGACGAACCCAAACGTCATCATCTCGATGGATGCTGATGGAACACCCATAACAGGCCTCGACATCGAGATCATTCCCCACCAGGCATGGGTTGAGGGAACAATTACCCCAGTAGTTCCTATGGAAACATGGGTGTGGGCTTGCACTGTTGACGATGCTCTCACCATGCTGGTCGATTGCATCGGAGCGTACACCGATGATGACGGCAATTACTCAATACCGGTTCTTGTTGGCTCGACTGTCGTCATCAGTGCAGAGGCTCCCGGGTATCTGGAATCATGGCTCGGCGGAGCTGTCGGCGATGTCGAGGACCTGTCGAGTCCTCTTGTTACGACAGTCTCAATTCCTGGCCCAGGTGTCATCCCCATTGATGAGATCGAACTTGTCCTCGGATCCACGATTTCCGGAAAGATCATTCTGCCTGCAGGTTACGAGTTTGATGAAGACGACTACGTTGAAGTCCTTGCTATCGAAGTGGAACTCGATGGAGACAGTTTCTCTTTGACCTATACCGGGTTCTCTGGAATATGTGACAGTAATGGTGACTTCATCATTGAAGGTCTGGCACCGGGAGCAACCTACGTCGTTTTCGCGTATCCGTTTGGCATCCTCCCCGAGGGTCTGATACCAACCTTCTACGGGCAGCATGCAACCGTTTTTGTTTCCCCCGATATGGAGGTTAATGAAGCTGGGATGGTGCCGATCACTCTTCCGCCTACCCGTGATGACATCACAGGGATCGACATCACTATGGTTGCTGGCGTTATCGTCAGCGGAACAGTCACCTCCGATTCAGACTGGGCCGCAATCCAATACTGCGCAATCACCGGTGTCGTATACACCGACTGCCAATATGCGTACGCAGATGAGGATGGCCAGTACTACTTTGTGGTTGACCCTGACGTGACTCTCGTTATCGCGGGCTGGGCTCCTGGTTACTTCATATCATGGGCAGGTGGATTCATTAGCGCTGATGAGAACCCCAATCTTCCTAACCCCGGCATCCTTGAGTTCAGGGTCCCAGGGCCTAATGGAACCATGACAGTCGACATTACGCTCGTCGAGGCAAGCAGTATCTCCGGCTGGGTGACTTTGCCTGGTTTCTATGCCCCTGCTAACTTCGACATCCTTGGGTATATCATGGCAGCTCCCATCGACTACTCAGGCGACACACCTGTTCTGGGTGTCCCGGTCTGGGCGGAAATCGATGCCGCTGGTTTCTATTTCCTTGAACCGCTGCTTCCAGGAGGAGACTACCTGGTGTGGGTCACCCGCTCGGGAATCCTTGTTGATGATGCTGACTTCCTGACAACAGGATACGGAGGCTGGACATCTCCGTACTTCGAACCAACTGGTATCGACCTAACAAACCCGGATTATGTGGTTCACATGCCGAACAATGCAACCCGTCTCGATGATATTGACATCGCTATGGCTCAGGCTGCGAAGCTCACCGGGACTGTTTATCTTCCTGATGGTACGCCCAGCAGCACTGGGTATGTCTCCTGTTACCTGATCGATCCTGTCGAAGGCTTGGTCTGGCTTGAGGGCGCACCAGTGATGGAGGACGGTACGTACTCCTGCTATGCCGTTCCTGGCGAACAGCATGCATTCTCAGTGTCTGTGGAAGGCTACCCGCTGGTGTGGGCTGGCGGATATGTTGGTGATTCCCCCGCGGTTGGTGATCTTGACGTTGCTACGGCTGGGGCTTCCGGAGTGTCCGCACATGGTCTGGACATTCAGCTTGTTGCGGGTAGTTCTGTTACTGGTACGGTCAGTGGTTGGCAGGGTGCCGATGCTGATGCGGATTACTTCTTCTGGGCTATGGCTTGCCGGGTAGTGTCTAACACCATCACCTCTGATTGCGGCTATGCCGAAACCTTCGATGATGGTACGTACACTATTTCTGGTCTGGCACCGACTGGTACGTACGTCGTGTATGCGGGTCAAGGGATGTGGGGTGCACCTGGAAGCTCACCGTCGTGGTATGGCGGCTATGTCGGCTCCTCGCCAGGATTGCCGAATCCAGGGGTCACCTATGTGACATTCCCACTGGCTGGCGGTGGTCTTGATGCGACAGGGATCAACATTGCGGTCACGGCCCCGGTGAAGTTCACCGGTGAACTGCTCCCTGCTGGTCTGTGGATCGATGCAACACTGTGGGCATGCCCGACTTACACCGTGGGCGGGACGATCTACTATCACACCAGTACTCCTGAAGCTGCTGTGGCAGCCATCGGAGCTCCGGCGAATGTTGATGCGTTGTGCACCGCCATTCAGATCAACCCTGATGCGACCTTCAGCTTCACCGGTCAGCCTGGAACTTCCTATGCTGTTGTTGGACAAGCTGATGGATACCCCGACTCCTGGAATGGCGGCCTCGCTGCAGCCTCGGGTATCGGCGGTGG
>WQYJ01000061.1 GCA_009781325.1 Propionibacteriaceae bacterium
AGTCATCCGCCGTCGATAGGGCTCAGTCATCGGTACTAGTCTCGCGTATTCGTGCCTCAGTGTCACGTCACCACTCCAGTTCACCCCCCGGCAGCCCCCACCCGGTCATCCTGCCGCCAGGCAGGACCCCCGGCGGCAGACGTATGGACTATAGAGAGACAGCGCAACCCTAGACCATACGTCGGCTGCCGGGGGTCCTGCCTGGCGGCAGGATGACCGCGGGGACTAACACCCCGGTCATCCTGCGTGGAGCGAAGCGGAATGCAGGACCCCCGGCGGCAGACGTATGGACTTTGGAAAAGAACTATCCCCAGACCCTACGTCGGCTGCCGGGGGTCCTGCCTTCGGCAGGATGACCTAGGGCTAGAAGCCGTGGCGTGGGCCTTCGGGGAGTAGATGGCGTACGGGCTCGGCGTACTCGAAGCCGGTGATCAGTCCGTCTTCAATATGGAAGCTGGTGATTGAGGCGAGCGTACACTGTCGTTTGCGGGGATCGTGCCAGAGGTGGCGGCCCTCAACCAACAACCTTGTCACCCAGATCGGCAACTGATGAGAGACAATCACAGCTTCACCGGACTCCCCCACAATCTCGCTGGCATCGAAGATCGCCTTGATCATGCGATCGGCGATCTCCACATAAGCTTCTCCCCAACTGGGGCGCAGTGGGTTGACGAGGTATTTCCATTGCTTCGGTGATCTGGCAGCTCTCGCAGTCGAACCCATCACCTGACCAACGAAGACATTCCCGGCTTCAATCACACGCTCGTCGAGTGTGACCTCAAGATCCGCAAAGAGAGCGGCAATCGGCTTGATCGTCTCTTGAGTACGCTGCAGAGGTGAGCACCGCAGATGTGAAATCGGGCGGCCCTCGAAGAAATGAGCGGCTTCACCGACCATCTCTTGGCCCAAATCAGACAGCCGGAAACCTGGAAGTCGTTCGTATAAGACACGTTGCGGATTTTCCACGTGCCCGTGGCGCATCACATGGATGATGGACATAGCTCCCCTGACGGCGTTCGCAGTGACCTTGGATGAATACCCTTAGCCTAGCGACCTGCGCGTCGACGCTGAATGCGCGTCTTCTTCAGCAGCTTACGGTGCTTCTTCTTCGCCATGCGCTTGCGGCGCTTCTTGATGACCGAACCCACTGTGAACCTTTCGTAACGGAACTACCCAGACACTTTACCTGACGATCAACCCGAGGCTGACCAACGTCTGATACTACCGCGCTCACCGCGTACGAGACAAACGCGAGACCATCTTTGCCTGTGTTCCTACTTGGATTGGGCTCGGCCCATCTCCTCTGAACGCCTCGCAGCAGCCTCAACAGCAGCGATGAATGCTGGCCTGACACCGCGTTCTTCCAAGACCCGCAGTGCGGAGGCGGTCGTACCTCCAGGAGAGGTGACATTCTCGCGGAGTACGGCAGGATGCACCCCTGTCTCGACGAGCATCATGCCTGATCCATAGATGGTTTGCTTCGCAAGCTGGGCTGCCGTTGCCCGAGGAAGCCCCAATAGAACTCCGGCATCAATCATCGCCTCAGCAATGAGCATCATGTACGCAGGCCCCGACCCGGAGATCGCTGTGACGGCATCCATCTGCTTCTCGGGTACGACGATAACTCTGCCGACCGATGACAGGACTTTCTCTGCGGTGGCAAGGTGTTCTTTGGTTGCTGAGGACCCTGCGCAGATCGCTGTCATTCCTTCCCCGACGTTGACAGGGGTATTCGGCATCGCTCGAATAACCGGACGCTCCAGAACAAGATGGCGTTCGATGACTGCTGCGCTTGCTCCGGCAACAAGTGAGATCACCAGCGCTCCTGGCGCAAGAACCGGTCCGATGGTGCCCAGCAGATCGGGCACATCGGCGGATTTTACCGCCACGACGACGACGTCTGCCCCTTTGACAGCCTCCATCGATGTACCGGTCCATACCTGATAAGTCTGGGCAATCTCCTCACGCCGACTAGCCCGGGAGTCTGCCGCTCGGACATCATCATTCTCCCATCCTGCGCCAAGCAGCCCACCTAATAAGGCCTCACCCATCATTCCAACACCAAGAATTGCGATTGTCATGGGAATAACCTTAGTGGATGTCACGTCGGGCAGGAGCCGTTTTCCTCCAGCCACTCAACACCATAATCGAAGGGGTTTGGAATGAGGGTGTCATGCTGGGTTACGGGGATTCCGAATAACCCGCGAAGTTTCACACCTGACTCTGGATCGATATATGTAACTGACTCATCGCTTGAGTTGAGATCGAAGCCGTACGGCTCGCATGCTGTGATCTCCCAGAGCACCCAAATGGAGTCCCCGGTTGAGACTGATTGAGGCAGTTGTGTTTCTTGGAAAGCGGGGCTTGCCTCGATAAGCCTGTCCACCATTGAGACCGGCTCAATTGAACAGTCAGGTTCGGCCGAACAACCTTCTTCTACGATCTGAGTCCACCCACTCTCCAAGGCGGCTACTTCATCCTGGCTATGAGCAACACCGCTCAAGGCAACCCGAACCCCTGTGAGGTCATTAACAGAAAGTAAAACAACAGAGTCATTCGGCTGATTTACTTGGACCAGCGCTAGAGCATAGGGGGCTCCAGGCATCACACCGATATTCGCACTTACACCAAAACCTAATTGAGGATGCGCAAAGCGAGGTGCAATCCATGCAATGACAAGCGAGATGCACACTAATAGAACAACCGTGATCAGTGTCCACGAGCGAGGAGCGGGGGACAAGGCTTCGAGCTCTTCCTGCTCGACACTGTCTATCTCTTCCAGGGTTGACTCATCCATAGGCCCATTGTACTATGACAATATGACAATCAGTCAAATGGAGGCTCAATGATCAGTCTGCTTACCGGTATCGTCCTTCTCATTTTCATCAGTCTCGTTTTTGCTCTCTTTACCTATGACAGGGTCAGAGTAAACAGCGATCTGGGATCCCGTGTCGGGGATTATCCGCTGAACAACTCTGAAGCCTCGATTATCAGGGCGCACATCGAATTGCATAACAGGGGCCGTACTGTTGGAGGCATCATCGCTCTGATCATCGGGATCATCGCGTCAATACGATGGTCGGGATCTCTAACACTCGTTTTCGGGTTTGGAGTTCCCATGCCAGAAAACCTCCTTGTCTGGTGGCTGACAGGAGTTGTCATAGGAACCCTGTTTGCGCAGGTTGATTGCCTGCCCCCTCGTTCGTCCGCCCCAATCCGACGAGCGGTTTTGGATGCTAGAGCCAGTCGGCCTCTACCTGGTCTGACGAGGGCAGCATTCATTATCACCGCCTTCACAGTTATTGTCGGCACTCCCCCGCTGGTCATCTGGGGTAATGCCAGTGGAATCCCAGGAGTCATACTCGCAGTAGGTGTCCTAGCAATTGTGGAGCTGACACAAAGTATCATCACGACTCGCCCGCGCCCCACCACCGCGTCCGCCCAAAGGGTTGACCAGCATCTTCGCTGGTTCGCTGGGACCTCGCTTGCCTGGTTGGAACTTGCAGGTGCCTGTCTGGCATTTACCACCGCTATTAATGCGTGGTACACCCATCTTCACAGTGGTTTCACTCCACCACAAGGAGTGTGGTTGGCTGCCTTTTTCATCATGGAGATCCTGTCATGGGGGTTCGGAATTTGCTCGATCATCGCAATTGTCCGTTCTCACGCTCGCCCACTAAAAAACCCGGAACCCGAGACTTCAGAACCGATCCTTGCAGAATCTACTCATGAGCCGTTCAGGGCCGACTCATGATTGTCTCGGTTGATCTCACCAGTCCCGTCCCGGTCTTCGAGCAGTTGCGCTCACAGATCGAACTCCAGATTCTGGCGGGGCAGTTGCGACCTGGTCATCAGCTTCCCGCCATCCGCCACCTGGCTGCCGACCTAGGTTTGGCCCGAGGTACGGTTGCTAAGGTCTACGAAGCACTCGTACGAGATGGCCTCGTCACTGCTGCTGGACGCCATGGTACGGTCGTGGCTTATCGTCATAACGAGGAGCAAGAGGCCCAAGCCAAGATTGTCCTCAACGCCGCTGTTGAGCAACTAGTTCTTCTTTCCCGCCAACTAGGCATCTCCGCCATCGAAACCCATCTAGCCCTTGATCAGGCTTTTGCCGCTGTGACGTGACAGGTATATCAATCCTCAAGAATGTCTAAGCCATCTCCGTCATCATTAACATCAAAGGTGACTGTATCCCCTTCGCTGACTTCGCCAGCAAGGACCATCTTGGCTAGGGGGTCCTCAATCACAGTCTGAATCAACCGGCGCAGCGGGCGTGCACCATAAACAGGATCGAAGCCGTTGTCACCCAGCCAAGCCCGAGCTTCATCGGTGGCTTCAACCCGGATGCGGCGCTCAGCCAAGCGCTTATTCAGACGCGCAAGGTTGATCGTGACGATCTTCGACAAGTCCTCACGGCTCAAAGGCTCAAACATCACAATGTCATCGAGACGATTCAAAAACTCCGGCTTGAAGATAGTTCGTACAGCCATCATGACTGCCTCACGCTGTTCATCCTCATTCATACCTATGTCTGTGAGGAACTGAGAGCCGATATTGCTGGTCATGATCAGGATCGTGTTGCGGAAGTCGACCGTACGACCCTGTCCGTCAGTCATGCGCCCATCATCGAGCACCTGCAAAAGGATGTTGAAGACCTCAGGGTTAGCTTTCTCGATCTCATCCAACAGGATCACCGAGTACGGGCGTCGCCGTACTGCTTCAGTGAGCTGGCCCCCTTCTTCATACCCGATGTATCCAGGAGGGGCACCCACCAGGCGGGCAACAGAGTGCTTCTCGGAGTATTCGCTCATGTCGATGCGGATCATCGCCATCTCGTCATCGAAGAGGAACTCGGCTAGAGCCTTCGCCAATTCGGTCTTGCCCACACCGGTGGGACCGAGAAAGAGAAAGGAGCCTGTGGGGCGGTTGGGGTCCGAGATTCCAGCCCGCGCGCGCCGTACTGCATCAGCGATGGTTGCCACAGCGGCATCCTGACCGATCAGACGCTTTCCAATCCGGTCCTCCATCTCCAGCAGCTTTGCGGTCTCACCTTGGAGCATCTTGCCGACGGGAATTCCGGTCCATGCTGAGACGACCTCGGCGATGTCGGTGGAGTCGACCTCCTCGGAGACCATGGTGTTGTCTGATTTCGCCAGGGAAGCCTGCGCCAGACGTGCCTCCAACTTGGGCAGTTCCCCATAGAGCAACTCTGAAGCTCTGGTCAGGTCACCCTCACGCTGGGCACGATCTGCTTCGATCCGTACCCGGTCGATGATCTCTTTGATGTCACCCACCTCGTTGAGTTCGGCTTTCTCTGCCTCCCAGCGTGCTTCGAGAGTACGCAGGCGCTCCTGCTGGTCGGCCAGATCGGAGGTGAGGCGATTCAGGCGCTCGCGGGCTGAGGAATCCTGTTCCTTCTCCAGTGCGAATTGCTCCATGATCATCCGATCCACATGGCGGCGCAGTTCGTCAATGGCCTCTGGAGAGGAGTCGATCTCCATGCGCAGCCGGGATGCTGATTCGTCGATCAGGTCAATGGCCTTGTCGGGCAGACGACGCGAGGTGATGTAGCGATTCGACAGGGTCGCTGCTGCCACAAGCGCGGAGTCAGTGATGCGTACTTTGTGGTGAGCTTCGTAGCGCTCACGCAGCCCGCGCAGAATAGCGATGGTGTCTTCCACCGAGGGTTCGCCGACATAGACCTGCTGGAAGCGGCGCTCCAAGGCAGGGTCCTTCTCGATGCGTTCGCGGTATTCATCCAGGGTTGTCGCCCCAATCATCCGCAGTTCACCGCGGGCAAGCATGGGCTTAATCATGTTCCCGGCGTCCATCGCCGAGTCGCCGGAGGCGCCGGCCCCGACGAGGGTGTGGAGTTCATCTATGAATGTGATGACTTGGCCTTCGGCTTCTTTGATCTCATTGAGTACGGCCTTGAAGCGTTCCTCAAATTCCCCACGGAATTTCGCGCCTGCCACCATTGAGGAGAGATCCAGTGACACCAGGCGGCGGCCCTTCAGGGAATCTGGCACGTCGGCAGCCACGATTCTTTGTGCTAAACCATCGACGACTGCTGTTTTTCCCACACCTGGTTCTCCGATGAGTACGGGGTTGTTCTTCGTACGCCTGGCAAGGACTTGAACCACTCGGCGTATCTCAGAGTCGCGGCCGATGACGGGATCGAGTTTGCCCTCGCGAGCTAGTGCGGTGAGGTCAACAGAGTATTTGTCGAGTGCTGATTCCCCGCCCTCCGATTGGGCTGATGTGATGCGCTTGCCGCCGCGGCGTTCGTTGAAGGCCTCAATGAGTTGGGCTGGTTTGACTCCGCGCTCTTCGAGGAGTTTGCGTACGTCTGACTCCACCTCGGCAAGTCCGATCAACAGGTGTTCGGTGGCGACGAACTGGTCGCCCATCTTTTGGGCCTGAGTTTCGGCTTCGGCCATGATGCGGGCCACGGCACCTGAGAGTGTGGGTTGTTGGACTGAGGACCCCGATGCTGAGGGCAATTTCGCAATGAGTTGCTTGGTTTCTTTGGATAGTTCGCCAGGATCAACCCCGTGGGCAGCCAAAAGTGGGCCGACGGTGTTATCCGGGATGAGCAGCAACGCAGACATCAGGTGTGCAGGTTCAACCGAAGGATTCCCCCCTGTCAACGCCAAACGCACTGCCGCAGTGTAGGCATCCCGACTCATAGCCGTCAGTTTCTCAGTGTCCATCAAGGGCTCCCATCAGCGTGAAATCCAAAGTTGAGCGTACTAGACTCAAGTTTATTCTGAATGGGAGTTGCTGTCCACTTTCCCCGGTCATCCTGCCGAAGGCAGGACCCCCGGCAGCCAACGTATGGACTCGAACCTTTAAGAGCAACCCAAGACCCTACGACGGCTGCTGGGGGTCCTGCCGAAGGCAGGATGACCCGGGGAGTGAGTACCGCGAAACAGACAGCCACAAACAAAACTCACAACACCCCAACCCAACCACCCAGGTCATCCTGCGTGAAGCGAAGCGGAATGCAGGACCCCCGGCAGCCAACGTATGGAGTGGGGACAGATCTCTTCTCAAGCCCCTACGTTAGCTAACTACCGGTCATGCTGCCGAAGGCAGTATCCCCGGTGGCCGACGTATGGACTCAAACCAGTCAGCGCAACCCAACTCCCTACGTTGCCTGCCGGGGGTCCTGCCTACGGCAGGATGACCGGGGGGGTTAGTCGTCGTCGTCGGCCCAGTCGAGCCAGGAGGCTGGGAGGTTGCGGGTGAAGGTGGTGAGTACTTCTTGGGCGGCTTCCATGGCGGAGGTTTTTCCGTCCATGACCTCTGCTTCTAACTTCGTACGCATCTTCTTCACGGCAGGGGTCTGTCGGAGGGCTTCGAGGAGTTCGTCGTCGATCAACGACCACATCCAACTGCGCTGCTGGGCGGCACGCCTCGAGGCTAAACCACCGGACTCTTCCAAATACTTCCGATGATCGAGGATCGCTTCCCAGATATCCATCAGCCCGATACCGGTATACGACGACGAGGTCAGCACAGGTGGGCGCCGCGCCTTGGGATCAGCCGTAATCAGCTTCATAGCAGTTGACAGTTCACGGGCAGCAACCCTCGCCGCTGCCTCATTATCACCATCAGCCTTGTTCACCGTGATGATGTCGGCCATCTCCAGGATCCCCTTCTTGATCCCCTGGAGCTGGTCCCCTGCACGGGCCAGGGTGACAAGAAGGAAGGTATCCACCATTCCAGCAACAGCGACCTCGGATTGTCCCACCCCAACAGTCTCCACCAACACCACATCGTAGCCCGCAGCCTCCACCACAAGCATCGACTCACGTGTTGCCCGGGCCACCCCACCCAGATGATTACCCGACGGTGACGGGCGAATAAAAGCATTATCTTCCACAGCCAAAGCTGACATACGAGTACGATCCCCCAGGATCGACCCCCCGGTCTTTGTCGATGAAGGATCCACCGCCAAAACAGCCACCTTGTGACCAAGCTGAATCAGCCGAACACCCATGGCGTCAATGAAGGTGGACTTCCCCGCACCGGGCACACCGGTGACTCCGATGCGTACTGCTTTAGTCGGGCGCTCCCCCAGGATTCCCAACAATTCACGGGCACGGGCGCGATCCTCCATGCGCATGGATTCCACCAAGGTGATAGCGCGCCCGATCTGGCGGCGATTCCCTGCCAGAACATCTTGTGCAAGTGTCCGGACCATGGTCACCATCTCCTTTAATCCAAACGTGACCGCAATGCCACTGTGCATATAAACCTAATGAACTTACACTATCGCAACTGTTATCTATTCTCGCCGATCTGATGGCAGAATGACCCCATGAAACTGACGAAACCGCAGGCGAGGAGGATTGCTGTGGCTGCCCAGGGGATGGGCAAGGATCGTGATCGCGAAGTGGGAATGCGGCAGGTGAACACGGTCATCAACACAGTCGGCCAGTTTCAGATTGACACAGTGAATGTACTGACCAGGGCACATTTCATGCCCTTGTATACCCGCCTGGGCGCCTATGACACCTCCTTGCTGACTCGTGGGTCCTCCCAGGCGCCGCGCAGACTCTTTGAGTTCTGGGGACACGCGGCCAGCCTGATCGACATTTCGCTTTATCCATTATTTGAATTCCGCCGTGAGCGGGCCTACGAGATGACCTGGGGACACATTCGTACCCTCGTTGATAACAATCCTGAAGCCATTGATGCAGTCGAAGGGATGGTACGCGAGGTAGGACCGCTCACTGCCCGTCAATTGAATTTCGGGCAGGAGCGTACTAAGGAACACTGGGGTTGGAACTGGTCCCTGGCGAAGTTGGCTCTGGAATGGCTGTTCTGGAGCGGGCGAATCGCCGTGGCCGGGCGTAACTCCCAGTTCGAGCGCATCTACGACATCCCTGAACGGGTGATCCCCGCTGCCTATCTGGACGCCTGCCAACCCTGGGCCACGGCAACACCAACAGAACGGGAGGGCCTCACCCATGAGGCTCATGTGGAGTTAGTACGCCGGGCATCTGCAGCCTTGGGGATCGGTACGGCACGCTGCATCGGTGACTATTTCCGCACCGCTGCTGCACCGACAAAGGCTGCCATCGAGACACTAGTTGACACCGGGGAACTTCAGGCAGTCGAGGTGGAAGGAATCTCTGCGCCGGTATGGATTACTAGTGGTGCGAACAAACCTCGCCAGATCCATACCTCGGCGCTTGTCAGTCCCTTTGATTCCCTCGCCTTTGAGCGCAAGCGCCTTGCTGCCTTCTTTGACATCGACTACACCATTAGCATTTACACCCCTGCTGACAAGCGCGTTCACGGCTACTATGTCTATCTCTTCCTGCTCGATGACATCTTCGCAGCCCGCGTGGACCTCAAAGCTGATCGTGCGAAATCGACTCTTCTCGTCCAGTCTTCCTGGCTGGAAGCCGATGCCGATGCCAGCCGCACAGCCCAAGAACTCAGTTCTGAGCTGCGCCGATTGGCTGACTGGCTGGGGCTGACGAAGGTTCAGGTGGTCGATAAAGGTACGCTGGCAGGCCACCTCAAAAAGCACGTCTAGAGCTTATTTCCAGGTGAAGTTGATGACACCATTGATCGAGGAAAGCCGTACGGCACCCTGACTGACGACTGTGAACTCAAATGGGCTGTCAAAGAAGGGGCTGAGCCACGTCGGCTCTGGCTCCGCAGTGGAATCGACTGGACATCCCACCATGTCATAGAGCCTATTAGCGCTGTCTGGCATCCATGAGCCCGCATAAAGGTGGATAGGCACCGTACTGAATGAACACCCAGTCTGAGTCATCTTGATGCTCAACAGGAGTTCATCCTTGGCATCGCCAAAAATCCGGGCCTCCAGGCTGATAGCACCGGCAAGATCCTGCTGGGTTCCATCGGGGGCTCGACCGTTGACACTGATTAACGACACACAGTCAGGTATTGCATAACCAGATGGCCAACAACCTGTTTGTTTCGATTGGGCGCCCGGCGATGAAGCCTGCGATGTGGAAGCCGCCGAAGGGGGCGGCTGGTTAGCTGCTCCGGGGTCTGCTGAAGGCGAGGCACACCCTGCTGCGGCCATCATCAGCGCCGCAACCAGTAAAACCGCCTTCACGAGGTGGTGACCCATGTGGTCCAGTCTATCCCGCAAGCTGGGTACAATAGCTCTTTTCGCATATCATTGGGGCATGGCGATCATCGACAGCTTTGACTCCTCCTCTCAGGCAGTGATTTCTCCGGAACAGATGGTGACACCCATTGACGGTTTTCCCGACACGATGGTCGTAACCTTCCAGGCCCGGACTTTCGCCGTACTGATGGATCTCCATGAGACAACCGCGCTGGCTGAAGTGCACTTAGAGGAGTCGATTGAGTC
>WQYJ01000062.1 GCA_009781325.1 Propionibacteriaceae bacterium
ACCCACCAGTAAGCTGCAACTTGTCCGCCCCCGGCGAACCTTGAGGCACTTCGGTGACTGTCATCGCGTTAGCCACTCTCGCAGCAAGCCTCAGTGGTGGGGACTGTGATGGACTCGCCTGGCTCAGTGCTGCGATACCCCCCACTACCAAACATGAAACCAACAGAATAACAATGCCATGTGTCGTTCGACGCATACCCAAACCTCCTTGTTTGCGATGTTTCAAACTCCCCGGACCCCCGATTGAAAACACTATCGTTTTCGATAACGAGGCAACGTTATACCACTTCCATGGCTGAATAGCATTTGTCTTACCTTGTGAGAAGATGATTTTGGGTCATGGGGCCTGGCCTGTGGCCCCCGGTCATCCTACCGCCTGGCAGGACCCCCGGAAGGTGACGCGTGGACTTGGGTGAAGATCTTCCCACAGACCCTACGTCGGCTGCCGGGGGTCCTGCCTTCGGCAGGATGACCGGGGGTTGACGTGATAAAGGGGACGGTCCTTTTTTATCAAAGGACCGTCCCCTTTGTCGTGTGTCACAAAGTAGCCCCGAAGGGATTCGAACCCTCGCTACCGCCGTGAGAGGGCGGCGTGCTAGACCGCTACACAACGGGGCCTTGCGCGAAACGCACGGGTTAGTCTAGCAGACATATCCAAGTGGTTGGTACTTCACTGGTTGCCAGCTAGGGCTTTTGCCCTTGTTAGGTGAGATTTCTCACCATATCTGGGTAAGCCAGGCGACAAATCCAGCGATGTACGCCTTCCATGTCAGTGAGATACCGCCAGTCTCCACAACTGGGATGCCAGTATAGGTGACTGTCACACGCGAGTTTGCAGGTGCAACTTCCATGTCGTCGAATTCCATTGCCTCGACCTCAGCGATATCCACATCGAAGCCAGCGACATCTGGGGACGGCACTGCGGCGACGATACCGTCGGCGGTGTACGTGGTGTATCCGGTGACTTCATCTCGGTCCATCAGCCATTCGATCTGCTGTACGACATCCTTCGGAGTCAGATCCCCGGCACCCTGATAGTGAACAGTACGGTTGGTGATGACCCACTCGATGGTGTGATGGTGAGCCATGTGTACGTAGATCACCTGATCGACACCGGTGTTCGCATCGTAGGCATCAACATTGTCAATCGAGACCAGATCGAAACCACGAGCCATCTCCACCTTCGCATCTGCATCGGTGAAATTGACTGCTTCGTACGGGAATCCAGTCAGCCTGTACGGTGCCCCAGACTTCGTGGGAATCACTGCACCATTGGCGTCGTTATCCAAGTAGACCACATTGATGTACTGAGCCAGCGGAGAGTAGGTGACGTTAACCGTTGAGTTGACTGGCTTAACAAGGACCAGACCGGCGGCGGCTACTGCGGCTACTTCTGCCCGATCGGGAGAGTACCCTGCAACACTAGGTGAGGGCAGTGCTGGATAGCCATTGGTATCGGTGTACGTAATCGCACCGTTGGCGAGGTCTGTATCGACAGCCCAGGTGAGAGTCTGTGTCACATCCGTAGGCGTATGCACACCAGCTCCCGCATAATGAATCAGACGCGAGGTGTCAAGCGTACTGCCTTGATGAATGTGACGCAGGTGCACCGTGATGGTCTGGTTGGTTGCGCCATCAGTATCGTAGACATCGACATTGTCAATCGAATTCAGCCTGTAGCCGACTGGAATCCCATCGGCAGCCATAGCTTCGGTAAAGCCCACCGCTTCATAAGGATTACCTGTCAGCGTCGCGGCAAAGCCTGCTGTGGGGGGAACTAGCGCCCCGGCGGCATCATCATCAACGAAGACGATGTCCACCGACTGCGGAATCGGGGTCAGGGTCACCGTGACAGATGTGTTGGAAGGACGTGTGGAACTCACTGGCGTTGCTGCGGTAGCAGGAATGGATGCCGGTGAGGTGGTGTATCCGGCCACAACCGTGGTGGTTAGTGCAGGGTACCCCTTCGTACTCCAGTATGTCGATGCCCCAGTGATGTTGTTCGTGGAAATCTCCCAGGTGAGCTCCTGAGTCTGGGTGGCAGGGGTACGGCTCCCAGCTCCGGTGTAGGTGATCGTACGTGTTGTCGTCATCTCGCTCGGTGAGAACCCTTGAGCTAGGTGGACCACGATGATCTGGGTGACAGCGGGATCGAAGAAGTCAAAGTTGTTCATCAACACGAAGTCGTAACCGGCGGGGACACCTGCGCGAGCCATGGCTTCGGTGAAGTTCACCAAGTCATAGGGGTTGCCGGACAAGGTGGCGTTGAACCCTGCCACTGGTGTTACGGCAGCCGCTGCATCATCATCGAAGAACTCCACGGCAATGGTCTGCACGATCGGGGTCAAGGTGACATTCACCGTGGTATCGCTTGGCCTGGTTGGTGTCGATGCCGTCGCTGAGGTTGCCGGGATCGTCGCCGGAGACGAGGTGTAACCCACAACAGTTTGCGTCGTGAGGCCTGGATATCCGACAGCACTCGAGTAGGTCGATACACCGGTGACGTTATTCGTCGAAATATCCCAGGTGATCTGCTGAGTATCATTAGCAGGAGTACGGCTCGCAGCACCGGTGTAGGTGATTGTACGGGTCGTGGTCATCGTGTTGTCAGAATAACCTTGCTTCAGATGCACAGTGATGGTTTGTGTGGCTGCGGGATCAAAGGCATCGAAGTTATTCATGGACACGAACTCGTACCCATCGGGAACCCCTCCCAAAGCCATGGCTTCAGTGAAGTTCACCGAGTCGTAGGGGTCCCCGGTCAAGGTGGTGGCGAAGCCTGCGCGAGGTGTGACTTCTGCCCCTGCTGCATCGTCATCAACGAACTTGATGTTGATAGTCTGCGGAATCGGTGTCAGGGTTACCCGAACGGTGGAATTGGTCGGCAAAACAGTTGAGTAGCTAACAGGATCGGTGGCAGGGATAGTTGTTGGGGATGTGGTGTAACCAACCACTGTCTGTGTCGTCACTTCCGCGTAACCCTTAGCCGCTGCATAGGTTTTTGCGCCTGTGCTCTGGTTCGTTGTGACAACCCACGCCTGTTCCTGGATTGTGTCAGCCGGGGTACGGCTGCCAGCACCGGTGTAGGTGATGGTCCGCTTGGTGACCAAATCGTTTGTTGTGATCTCTGGAGTGACATGGACGCGGATTGTTTGTGCAGGTCCTGTTTCATACTTCGGGATGTTGTCGACGCTGACGTACATGTATCCCGCAGGAACTCCAGCCTTAGCATCATCCACGGTGAATCCGACCTCGTCACCAGCAATGCCTGTGATAGAGGTGGGTGCACCAGGCTTGGCTGCAACTTCTACTTGACCATTGGCATCATCGACATACTTGATTGCTATGGTCCGGATTTCTGATGGAGAGTAGAGGCGTTCCTGGAAGGCTAAGGTTACTGACTGGCCTGCTCCCATGGAGCGAGGGGTGGTGCTGTAAACCGCACTAGTGTCGGTCCCATTGATGAGAATGGTTCCCGGTGCAACATCATTGGGTGACACAAAGTCTGGAAGACCGCGTCGACCGTTTTCCCTCGCAATGTCCCAGTCACCAACGAGCATCTGGTCTCCATCGAGCATGTCGAGGTAGAGGCGGAAGTCAGAGTTTTCAATGTACGCAGAGTCTTGGCCGCCTGCGTGGATCGGAATAGAGTCATTACTATTCAGCATCGTATCAACCAGAGCAGAAAACCCAATACTGTTAATCGCTGAAGCACCAGTGTTTGTCAGCGTGACGTGGTGGATAAGCCGACCATCGCTAGTGATATCAAGGATCTCGGTGTACTTCAGTGTCCTGGAGAGCTGCGACAGTCGGACTTCGCCAACAACGGCAACAGCGAGGGAACCCTGCTGGGACTTCGTCCAAAAGCTGAAGGAACTTGGATCTAGAATCATGATCCAGCTAGTGCCGTTAGAGTCGGTATACCACATGTCGGATGTACTGCCCATACCTTCATTGAAGACATAGGTCCATTCTTCGCCATTGCTCGCGACTGAGTTGGCGACGAGAAGTCCCGGAGCCGATGTGAGATCGAAGTATCTCCGTGTCGGAACTAGAACTGAGGTCGTGTAGTCAATCCTGTTCCTGGTGAAGCTGAGTGTCCCAATACTGCTCCCGCGATCTGGTGTACCTCGGTTTGTCCACCCGGTAGCAACGGAGACGTTCGGGCTGCCGTCTGCATTCTTGGACGTCGAGGTGTAACCCCAAGCGTCATCCGCAGAGTAAGCAGGCAGTGCTGTGGTTACCATCAGCAAGCCGCTCAATGCCAAAACTGTCAAGCCTTTGACGGCACCAGAGAAAGAACGCATGTCGTATCCTGTCTTGGAAACATGCAGCCACGTGGATGCGCGTCTCCAATATCTATCTAGGTAATATTGCTGCTACGCCAAATGGTCCCTCTTTGACCAATTAGCGTCGCCCTTCCCCCTCCCCCTTGAGGTCATTTCTACCATGGACACAAGGGTTATTCAAGCTGATTGCACCGGTTACAGCCGATGTTGCTTCTCTGTGTTTACTATGTGAGATTTTTGCTATGTGATTAGGGGGGTTGTTAATGAGATTTCTAAGGCAGACATATCGGTGGATTCGGGCTTGAGCCTGAATCCACCGATCCATGCCTACTACGCGACACTAGATGAGTGCGCTGGCTGCGTTGCCACCGCTCGGCAGGCGTCCAGCCTGCCTTCCCGGTGGTCGCCTTGCCAGCACACCCACCTAGTGCCGCTCGCTACGGCAGCGATCGGTGGATTCAGGCTTGAGGAACAGGGGTGGATTCGGATAAGGTTAATCCTTGGTAAAACCACCCATGGGGTATGGGGTAATTGGCAGCCCAGCGGATTCTGGTTCCGTTAGTCTAGGTTCGAGTCCTAGTACCCCAACACAAGCCGAGCGCACCGGAAAGCAAAGCTTTCCGACCCCGTAGAGAACAAAAAAAGCCCAAAATGCTCGCATTTTGGCTTTTTTGTTCTCTACGGGGGGCGGGAAGCGAAGCTTCCCGCTGCCGAGGCTCAGGCCGGGGTTGGAGGGGTGCAAAGCACCCCGGAACACCCCAACGGGTGAGGTTGGAGCGGGCAAAGCCCGCGGAACACCCCAATGATGAGCAAGAAGAAATACAACCCCCCAAAAAACTAGCTCTTGGTCAAGAAACACCACCACAGTCCCTACATCAGCCGCCGGGGGTCCTGCCTGCGGCAGGATGACCGGAGGTGACAAACCCAACCCCCGTCATCCTGCCGAAGGCAGGACCCCCGGAAATTAACGTATGGTCTTGGGTAAAGAACTGTACAACAGTCCATACAATAGCCGCCGGGGGTCCTGCCTGCGGCAGGATGACCGGGGGTCAACTCTTACGTACCACCATAGGAACCCGCAACCGAGTAGCAACAAACCAACAAACCCCAGCACACACAGTAAACATAGCCAAGTCAGTAACAGTCTGTGTCCAAGCAACCTGCGTGGTCGTCTTGATCTCAACCAAAGTACCAGTAGAGATAGCCAGCAAGAAGACACACAGATTATTGACGACATGGATAGCCACAGAAGCCTCCAATCCACCTGTCCTCCATACCAACACCCCTGCCACCAAACCAAAAATCAACCTCGAACCAAACAACCAAGGATTCTGAACACCATGAAAAAGCGCGAACACCACAGCCGTACTCACAATCGGGAACCACGCACTACGATGAATAGATCCAAAGACCTGCATCAGATACCCACGAAAGACGACCTCTTCCGCTAATGCTTGGAACGGAGTAGTGACAAGAACCACCCCCACAAACCATCCCCATCCAGGCGCCGGTCCCCACCCTGGCCCAATGAACCAGTTATACCCAGTCACGATCCCAATCAAGATCACCGAAACACCCAGACAGATCACGAAGAATCTCCACCGTACCCCTGGCGAAATCGACCACACCCAAGCCATTCTGCGCTGATGAACAAACCTCATGAACGCCCAGACAGCCACGATCATGAAAGCCAAAGCCAAATGAGAAGCCAACAACCCCCAGACGATCGCATAAGTGTTCGCCCCCTCAATGAACACGTCCTTATCTAACCCCTGCGGATCGACAAGAAAACCAAGACTAACCACTCCAGTATTAATCAGCGGAACGAAGACGACATAGGTGATCAGAACCATCGCCACCATGACTGCACCCATGAACCGATGCGAGGATTGAGTAGGGTCATCCCCTTCGGCCACCAGACTCCCCGGATAGATGGACCCTTCAATGGGACTTGTCAGAGGCGAACCCATGAAGAAGGGTGGTCCAGACAGCGGATTAGGTTTGGGTTTCTTAGCTGGTGTCTTCCCGGCGGCCTTAGCTGGAGAACCCGGTTTTCCACCCCCGTGAGACCCCGAACCTTTCTTCGGTCTAGCGCGACTCATCCTTGTTCACCGACCACAGGATTGGTCAGAACACCGATCTCCTCAATATCAATAGCCACACTCTGCCCAGCCTGGATCACCGATCCGCCGCCCACAGCACCAGTCAGAATCACATCACCAGGCAGCAGAGTCATCACCGATGAAATCGAACTCACCAAGTCCACAATCCCATGAATCAATCCGCGGGTTGTCCCCACAGTGACCTGCTCGTCATCGATCAGAGACGCGACCTTCAGCGACGACGCCTCCTCCACACTCAGGTGGGTCACGATCCACGGTCCTAAAGGTGTAAAAGTATCCCAGCACTTCGCTGCACCCCATGGCAGGTCAGACTGCACTAATCCGCGCGCAGTCACATCGTTGCTGGCGGTGTAACCAAAGATCACTTCCGGTACGCGCTCAGCAGGAACAGACCGGCAGATCCGCGAGATCACCACAGCGACCTCACCTTCAAGAATCGTCTCAGGACTCATCGATGGAATCTGGATGGCCTCCCCCGGCCCAATCACCGAGGTATTCGGCTTCAAGAAGAACGCCGGGAACCCTTGCTGCGGTGGCGGTGAATCCTGACCAGGAACTGCATTCTTCACCACACCGATGACCTTCGAGCGCGGAAGCACAGGAGCGAGCAGGCGTACATCCTCCATCAGGTGACGCGCACCAGTTAATTTGACCGCACCGGAAAACGGATCACCAGAGACATCCGCGACCGTGTCAGGATTACCTGTCCCATCCGATTCCAACTCGACCACGCCATAGCGAATGGTCTCTTCAATCGAGTACCGAGCAATTCTCATAGCGACAGTTTAGTCTGAATCCTCGCCAATCCCTGTTACCAGCGCGTAGGCATAGGCCTCGACCAGAGCCTCCCAGGAAGCCTCGATCACATTCTCTCCGACTCCGACTGTGGTCCAGGTCTCATGACCCAGCCTCATGTCGATCAAAACCCGAGTAATCGCATCTGTGCCGTGCCCATTGTCGAGAAGACGTACGCGATAGTCAGTCAGCTCGGCATGAGCCAACTGCGGATACTGCGGGATCAGAGCCTGACGAAGCGCCTGATCAAGAGCGTTGACCGGACCATTGCCTTCACCGAGGAAGGGCTTGGGTGCATCACAGCAGAAACCGACACGCACCACCGCTTGGGAGTCCTCGTCCTGGTCGGTGAAAACCCTCCAGGCGCCAACATAGAACGGCGCAGTGGGCTGACCGAGTTCCTTGCGTACGAGTAGATCGAAGGATGCATCGGCGGCTTCATAGGAGTACCCTGCCAATTCACGCTCTTTGACTCTGTCCGCCAACTGTGCAGCCAGATCACGATCTGAGAGATCATGGCCCAATTGCTCAGCCTTGATCTGGATATTCGCTCGGCCTGCCATGTCGGAGATCAGCATGCGCATCCCGTTGCCGACCAAATCCGGATCGATGTGCTGATACATGTTCGCATCAACCTTGATCGCCGAAGCATGCAGCCCTGCCTTGTGGGCGAAGCTGGAGACTCCGACGTACGCCTGGCGAGCCGACGGAGACTGGTTGGCGATCTCGGCCACAGAGTGGGAAATGCGAGTCAGGTCGCGCAGGGCTTCGTCAGAGATGACATTCCAGCCATACTTGATCTTCAGGTTGGGGATCAGCGCAGTCAGATCCGCATTACCAGTACGCTCACCGTAGCCGTTGATCGTACCTTGAATGTGCATGATCCCAGCATTAACACCAGCCAAAGTGTTTGCCACCGCACAGGCAGTGTCATTGTGGCAGTGAATGCCCAAAGGCACACCTAGGCGCGCTACATCGGTAACGATCTCGTGCACAGTCGAAGGCAACATCCCGCCGTTGGTGTCACACAAGACAGCAACCTCAGCACCAGCTTCAGCCGCTGTGGCGACCACGAGCTTGGCATAGGTGGGATTGTCGAGATACCCATTGAAGAAGTGCTCGCAGTCCACGAAAACCCTCTTGCCCAAGGAGACCAGATAGGTCACGGTGTCGCGCACCATCTCAAGGTTCTCTTCGAGAGTGGTCTTCAGCGCCTCAAAAACATGGCGGTCATGGGACTTCGCCACCAAACAGATCACATCAGTTTTGGCATCAACAAGAGCCTGGGTCAGAGGATCCGTGGCAGCAGTCATGCCGACCCGCCGTGTCGCCCCGAAGGCCACGAGGGTTGCATTCTTGAGCGTCAGTTCCTGGGAGGCTACCTCGAAGAATTCTGTGTCGTTCGGGTTGGCTCCCGGCCAGCCGCCCTCAATGAAGGTCACACCCAGTTCGTCAATCAAGCGGGCCACACGAAGCTTGTCGTGGACCGTTAACCTGATTCCTTCCTGTTGAGTCCCGTCGCGCAGGGTTGTGTCGAATACATGAAAGGGCTCTGGCTGAGCCAACCTCACCTGAGTCGTCATGATAGCTCCATTACTGTGTGCATCCATCCAAATTTATCCTCTGCACGGCCCCACTGGATATCCACCAGCGCCGTACGAATTGCCCGCGTTGCCTCACCCACTGGGGAAGGCAGCGGAATTGTTTCCACTCCACCGTCTTTGTCGTGCATCAACCGCCCAATGGGGCTGACCACAGCGGCGGTACCGCAGGCAAAGGCTTCTAGAATATCTCCATCGAGGATGCGGGCGAAAAGCTCCGACACCGACAACGGGCGTACCTCAGGGCGCAGTCCCAGGGCGGGCGCTAACTCGAGGATGGAATCGCGGGTGATTCCTTCCAGGATGGTTCCCGAGGTGGGAGGGGTGATCAGTACCCCATCGTGGGTGACCACAAAGAAATTCATACCGCCGAGTTCTTCGACCCAATCGTGGGTCGCAGCATCGGTGAACAAAACCTGGGAGCACCCGTACTGGGCACCCTCACGCAGGGCAATCAATGAGGCTGCATAGTTGCCGCCGCACTTGGCTGCGCCTGTTCCGGACTCCCCTGCCCGAGCGAACTTCTTCGTCACCCAGATGTCTGTGGGAGTCATGCCGTCGGCGAGATAGGGCGAGGCCGGACCACCGATCACGATGTACGAAGCTCGCGCAGCGGAGTGGACACCCAAGAAGGCCTCATCAGCGAACATGAATGGGCGGATGTAGTAGCTCATCTCCTCGCCGGCTGGAACCCAGGACTGATCAGTGCGTACCAACGCATGAACAGATCTCAGGAAGTCTTCTTCCGGTATCTGGGGAAGATCGAGTCTGTCAGCAGACCGATTAAAGCGGCGAGCGTTCATTTCAGGACGGAAAAGCCAGATGCTCCCATCGGCGTGGCGATAGGCCTTCAATCCCTCAAAAATCTCTTGTCCATAGTGCAGGATGGCGTTTCCAGGGGCCATGTCAAGACAGCGGTAGTTCTCAATTTTCGAGTCATGCCACCCGGCATCCTGTGTCCATGTCGCAATGGCCATATGATCCGAAAAGTGCTTGACAAACCCAGATGCACCGACGATCTCGGCAAGCTTCTCCGGGTGGGTACGGTGCGTGTTCGGAACTAAGTTAAACGGCAGTGACATAGGCTAAGCGTACCCTAGGCACCACAGTACCTACCTGTTGTCCATGTTGATGCCTACAAGATATCTTGTGTGTCTCGCCAGGCAAGCCAAACTCGCGCAAGCCCGTTCGATTACCTAGGCTGTTCTGCATGAGTGAGTTGATTGCCGTAATACCCGGCGACGGAATTGGGCCCGAGGTCATGGGTCAGACAACCAGGATTCTTGACATTGTTCACCCTGGATTGCGCTTCGAACCCTATGCCTTGGGCGCCGAGCACTGGTTAGCAACATCGGAGGTTCTC
>WQYJ01000063.1 GCA_009781325.1 Propionibacteriaceae bacterium
GCTGCCGGGGGTCCTGCATTCCGCTGCGCTGCGTGCAGGATGACTGAACTGACCTAACCCCCGGTCATCCTGCCGTCAGGCAGGACCCCCGGCGCCCAGTGTAGGGTCCGGGGTTGAGATTTGTGTGTGAGTCCTCACGTCGGCCGCCGGGGGTCCTGCACTCCGCTACGCTGCGCGCAGGATGACCGGGGGCTAACATGACCGGGGTTTTGTCCCCAATGTCACGTCATGGGTGTGGGGGGAATAGGCTGGGGGTAGTACTAGTGATTGGAATGGTATGACTGACCTTATTCTGTCCCCCCTTGATGGGATCCACCGCACCCTCGGAGCTAAGTTCGCTGAATTCGGCGGGTGGGAAATGCCCATTGAGTACGTCGGCGTCCTCGCTGAACACAGCGCAGTTCGCGAACGAGTTGGGCTCTTCGATGTATCTCACCTAGGGACCTTCCTCGTCGAAGGAGAGCAGGCTGCGGCGTACCTCAACACCCAACTCTCCAACGACCTCAACCGCATCACCCCAGGTCAAGCCCAGTACACCCTTCTTCTCGATCCCAGCGGTGGGGTTGTCGATGACATGATCGTTTACCTCATCAGCGACGACCGTGTCATGGTCGTTCCTAATGCGGCCAATTCTGCGGAAGTCATCCGTCGTCTGCGGGTTAACAGTCCCGAGAATCTTATCTGGACTGATCGCCACACAGCCGACGCCATCATCGCCGTCCAAGGGCCGCTGAGTGCGAAGGTTCTTTCCGATCTAGCTATCCCCACTGAAATGGGCTATATGAGCTTTGTCCGCATAGATGCCGAGATCAACGGTACAACTATGCCGATGTCGATCTGCCGTACTGGATACACCGGTGAACACGGATATGAGTTAGTCGTGGCGGCTGGGGACGCACCTGCTGTCTGGACTGCTCTGATGAATGCCGGAAGTCAGTACGGTATCCAGCCTGCCGGTCTAGGTGCGCGAGACACCCTGCGTACAGAGATGGGCTATCCGCTCCATGGGCAAGACCTCTCTTTAGAGATCTCACCAGTGGAAGCAAGAGTCAATTGGGCTGTCGGCTGGAAGAAAGAACACTTCGTCGGCGATGAGGCAGTACGAGCCCAGCGAAGTGATGGTGTGGCTCGTACTCTTCTTGGGATTCGCGCTACGGGAAGAGGGATTCCGCGTCATGGAATGATTGTCATCGATGAAAGTGGAACTGCAATCGGTGAAGTCACCTCAGGCACCTTCTCCCCAACACTGAGAACCGGAATCGGCTTAGCGCTGTTGCCCTCATCAACCCAAGTAGGCGATCACATCAAAGTAGAAGTACGCAACCGTCAAGAAGAGTTCGAAGTAGTCAAACCCCCCTTCGTCCCCTCCCACGTCACCAACTAACCGGGTGACTGGGACTCGACCCCCGGTCATCCTGCCGCCAGGCAGGACCCCCGGCAGCCGACGTATGGACTTGAAGAAGGAAAGCTTTACCCCAGTCCCTACGTTAGCTGCCGGGGGTCCTGCCTGCGGCAGGATGACCGGGGGTGGGCTTAGGGTCTGGGGGTAGGTCTTTACCCCAGTCCCTACGTTGGCTGCCGGGGGTCCTGCCTGGCGGCAGGATGACCGGGGGGTTGGTTTTTGGGGTCTTGCCTGTGACAGTGTGACCGGGGGACTAGGACAAAGAATCTAGAATCTCAGTCATGGTGGCCAGCGACAGATTGCCTACGGAGACTTTCGCGATTACACCCTTGGAATCAATGAAATAGTGCACGGGGATGCCCATGACCCCATAGGAGGTCGCAATCGTCTTCGACGTATCCACCACAGCAGGATGAGTTAAGCGAAGACGCTGCGTGTAGGACACAACAGTGTCCTTAGCCTCTCCGACATAAATCGAAACAACCGTCACCCTGTCTTCAAAGCGCTGCGAAGCAGCCTGGACATCTGGCGCCTCTGAACGGCAGTTTGGGCACCACGTAGCGCCGAAGACTAGCCACACCGGCTTGCCTTTGAGATCCGACAGCGTGATCGTCTCACCGTCGATGGTAACCGTCGAAAAATCAGGAGCTGGCTTGCCAACTGCTGGAGGTTCCTGCCCTGGAGCCACTGTCACCGGGATTGATGTCACTCCCGATGGATCAGAAGAACTCCAGGGCATTCGAACCATCAGCACTCCGCCTACAATCACCACAGTCGTGATGACAAGGACGATGACAGTACGCAGAGTAGATGCAGTCATAATCGGTAGTTTATCGGTAAATCGAATGTAATCCAGTCAAGAAGTAATTACCGAAATACGCAAACATCACTGCAGCGAACCCCAAAATCAGCAGCCATGCTGACTTCGCACCATGCCACCCGCGTACAACACGGGCATGGAGGAATCCAGCGTAAAGCAGCCATGTCAGCAGCGCAGCAGTCTCCTTAGGATCCCAGCCCCAGTACCGGCCCCAGGCAGAGTTTGCCCACAGAGCACCCAGCAGAATCATGATCGTCATCAGCGGGAAGGTCACGATGGCAGCCTTATAACCAACCTCATCAAACCGGTCACGCGGGGACTTCAGCTTCAGTTTCGGATAGAGCAGGTAGAGCACAGCGGCTCCGAAGGAGACACAGGCTGCACCATAGGATGTCACAGCGAAACCAACATGAAGAGTGAGCAGCAGCTTATCTTGGAGAGCAGGTACGAGGGTATTCACATCGGTGCCAACCTGAATAGCATAGGTCAGCAGGGCACCGGTGACTGGAAGTACGACCAAAGAGAGCATTCTCATCTTGAACTTCCACAGGGTGACCAGATAGGCGACGAGGATACCCCAGACGAAGCTGACGGCGAACTCATGCATATTTGAGAATGGCCCGTGACCGGCAACGATCCACCGCATGGCAAGGTAGACAGTAACCAGCACCAACGAGGTGACAATCAACCCGGTGGTGAAGGACGCCATGTTCAACCCTGTCGATTTCTTCTTAGCTGCGGGCGGTTCAATGGCGTCGTCGAGTTCGGCTAGTTCAGCGGCATCGGCGGCATCCACCGCGCTATCCATCGCCATAATCTCGGCTGACACCTCATCGGCAGTTGTATCCTCGATGTCCTCTAAGACATCGAACTCATCAACATCCGGTGCGTCAGCATCAGGAACAGTACTGACTTTCACCAGCTTCTTCGCTGGAACTCTGGAAACCCTGCGGCTAGCAGACAGAACGATCAGGGAAGTGATCAGAGCAAGGACCATCAGAACCAATGCAGAGACAAGGAACATCTCCGCAACTTGAAGCAGAGTTTGTTGTTCTGGTGACATCATTTTCTCCTTACTGGAAACCAGGCTGTGGCCTGGGACAATAGTTGATCGAA
This sequence comes from Propionibacteriaceae bacterium, assembly GCA_009781325.1. Lineage (GTDB taxonomy): Bacteria > Actinomycetota > Actinomycetes > Propionibacteriales > Propionibacteriaceae > WQYJ01. The sequence goes on from WQYJ01000063.1 coordinate 3,339, forward strand.
TTCTTGACGGAATCCGTACTCCTCTTTATCTGAGGAGGCAAATAGTAGTTTGCCGTCTTGGGCGCGTACCCAGAGGCGGCGATGGCGGAAGGCAAAGGTCATTGTCATTCCACCGACGAGAAGAATAGAAGCGAACAGCATCCAGATTTCACCAGGGTCATTGCGGACCATGATGCCGGTATAGCGGTTCTCACGAACGAAGCCAAAGTTGAGGTCGCCCACGGTACCGAAGTCACCCTGGTCGACCACGACGCTGGCCATGGGATCATCAGCGCCTTCTTGGAAGATCATGAAGGCAACCTGGCCTGCTTCGAGGTCCTCGGTGACAACTCCAGCGGCCAGGATATAAACAGCAACTTCGATTCCGCGCTCAGGAAGGACAAACTCGCCAACCCTGTACCAGCCATTATCGGACAACCACTGGAGTTCGACTGGTCCTGCATAGACCACTTCGTCATTTCGATCTGTGACTTTGACCTCCACAGTGTCACCGTAGTTGTACTGATGAAAAGAGAAGCCATGGTAACGCAGAGGTTCATTGACGCGAACATCACGCTCAGCGACGATCTCACCGCTATCACGTAGGATCAGATGGGCAACATAGTCAAGGGGACGATCTGTTTCTGGGTCTATAGTTGCTTCGAAACTCACAGCTTCAACGGTGAGATTCGTTGCGAATTCCACCTCCCTAGCGTCTCCGCCGATTGACAAGACGAGGACCTGCTGCAGGGCAGTCAGAGAGGTGATCACGAAGGCGGCCATGATCAGGATGAAGCTCAGGTGGGCAATCGGCGTACCGAAGCCTCCCCAGGCATTCTTATCCGCATAGAGACTGGTCTCATTACCGGAGATGATGCGGTAACGCTTGGACTTGAGATGATCTGCTGCAGTACGCAGAGTCTGGACGTCATCGAGATTGGATTCCACGGAGCCGTTATAACGAGCAGCGGAGAAAAAGTGGCTGGAAACGACTACCTTGGGGTGACGCCATCTTTGCCATAGTTGCGGCAGGCGGTGCGTCGTACATCCCAGCAGTGAGATCGTCAGAGCCCCAATGACGATGTAGAAGCCGATGGACGAGAAAATGTGGAACAGTCCTAAGAAGGACATGATCGAAGCCCAGCCCCCAAACTTGGCGTACATCTGATCCATGAACTGCTCTTGGGCCATGGGGTTATCCCAGACACCAGGCCCAGCCTGGGTGATGATAACACCGAGAAAAACGAAAACTGCCAGTGTGAGGACGATGATGAGTCCGATGGTTTTTGAGTAGGTCACCTGGTAAAGGCGATGGAAGAAGTCAGCAACAGAGACTTGCACAGCCTCGTCGGAGTCTTCGGTCACACTTACATCAGGATCAGGACGGTCAGTCATATCATTCTCCTATATTGAAAAGGGCACCCATGCGGAAAGCCAGTGGAAAAGGTCGGCGATCATCAGGAAGCCAACGATGATGAGGAAGATGCCAACGCCAATGTTGACCCCTCTTTGATGTGCCATGAACCACTTCAATCGGTTCATGACCGCAGATGCCCCTGCGCAGACGAGTACGAAGGGGATTCCCAGACCAATGGAGTAGACAGCCATGAGTAAGACACCGGTCAGCCATGAGTCTGAGGTGGTGGCGAGTCCCAGAACCCCACCGAGAATTGGACCGATGCACGGAGTCCAACCAGCTCCGAAAGCAAGCCCGAGAAGAAGGGATCTCCTCAGGTTCGGTGGTTGGGTTTGATCCGGTGAATAGTTAGTCTTCAGCACCTTGTCCAGTAGTGAAATGTGGATCAGACCGGACATATGGAGCCCCATGATGACCAGGATGATCCCTCCAATGACGCTGAGCCATTGGCGGAAACTTCCAACGATCAGTCCAATGAGTCCCACCAGACCCCACAGACACATAAAGACAAAGGTGAACCCTGCCATGAAAATGAGTGCTTGTATGGCTGCATTCCATCGGTGTCTGCGGGTGTCATTCTGGTTACCGGCCAGATATCCAACAAAGACTGGGACGACGGGGAAGAAGCATGGCGAAATGAAGGACACTAGTCCTGCTAGCAGAACCCCTAAAATAGACAGTTCAGTCATATCGTCCCCGTGTTATAAATAGTAGGAAAGGACTCACTGACCTGTCGCGACTGGATCGCGCAGGTCTTCAGGCCAATCATAGGCGGGCCAGTGATTGAGAATCGTCTGCCCATATCGTGAATTGTCATCCAATTCGATTACCCGGCTCCACACCCTGTGTGCATTCTCGTAGTCGATTGGATCCAAAGCCAAGTAATAGTAACCAAGATAGAACAGGGCCCCCAGATCATCTTCCCGCACCTCAAGGACCTTCTCCCATTGCGCCCGAGCGGATTCGATCATGTCGATATTGAAGAAGAGGATCCCCAATTCCAAACGGGCGTCGGTGTCATGTGGATTCTGCTCCAGGTAATCCTCAAGTTCGGATATCTGCTCGGAGATACTTCCAGTGCCTTGAGGTGTCCCCTGGGTAGGAACCTGTGTTGTTGGTGTGTCGGACGGAGTTACCGTACGACCGGCTGCCAGTGATGCCCCCAAAACAATTCCGACAACCACAGCCACCGCTATCCAAAGTTTTCCCCTTCCCGAACTAGGTCGGGAAGGGGAAAACCTAGGCTTTACGATGTCGTCGTCTACCTCCTTGAGTAGATCGTCGTCAGCGTATTGTTGGGTCATATAAGCCCCGAGTCCTCAATCTTCTGCCTATTGGTCTGAGAGATATCGGAAGGAGCCATCTGCGAGGCAGGGACACCGGCGAGCAGCAACTGACCTTGACGTGAGAAGTCAAGAGACTGGTTGCAGATGCGCTGGAAGTAATCAGGGCTATGGAAACCATAGGAGTTCTCTGAATATGCCCAGTCCATGTAGAAGCTAGCCTTGCGCTGCATTTCCATCGCCGCGCCCAGGATGTCAGCATTGCTGCCTTCGATCTCAGTTGTCGTGGGATCATCGCCCCACTCTTCCTGCTTCTCATTGATTGCAGCAATAAGAGCAACCAGTGAGTCGAATGCAACGTCGCGGGACAGCTTGAAGCGGTGCTGGATCGTACGGACGCGTTCCTCAATGACCTGATCAGAAGCAGTGTGGCACTGGCCGCACGTACCGTTGATGTTCACCATTGGGGTTGTGACGTCGTGGTTGGAAACCTTCATCGCACCAACACGGTTGTAAGCCATATGGCAGTCAGCGCAGCTCACGCCATTAAGAGCGTGAACAGAGGTTGACCATGACTCGAACTCTGGGTGCTGAACCTTGAGGATCATTGCACCTGTCTTAGCTGACTTAAAGTCACCCTTGAAATCGGTCTCTGCGCGTACGTCATCGTAGTAGCCGTACGCTTGATCGATATCTAGGCCATCGGCCCATGGGAAGGTGACGTTCTTATTGGTGGCCTCGAAGTAGTACTCAACATGGCACTGCGCGCATACGAATGAGCGCATTTCCTGAGTGGTGGCGTCCTTGTTCACGTCATAGTTGGTGATACCTTGTGACGCCTTCCATGCCTTCAGGCCATTGATGAGTGCCGGACGTGAGATGCGAAGCTGCATAGTCGCAGGATCGTGGCAGTCGATGCACCCAATGGGATCGGTGACCAACTCTGTGGCATCACCGAAGTGCATGGGGTTGAATGCCTCGAAACCACGCTGCCAGGCAGCTTCATCTGTGCCGCCGCCAAGTGACTCCATCATTTCAACAGTGGAGGCGTGGCAGTTGACGCACGCGCCTGGCTGCGTCCTCGGATTAGCGACACGCAAGGTGGAGCGCTGATCGATGAGCATCCATTGGTGACCACGCAAGTGACGATAATCGATTGCGAAGGCATACCCAGCCCACATTGTCTTGAGACGTGGGTCCTCCTCAATCTTGGATGGAGTTACCTGTGTTCGTGTGTCCTCCCATTTTGGATACCATGAATCTGGAAGCACTTCGACTTCGGGGGATACATGCGGAATCAGCGCAGCCATATAGTGCTTTGGCTTTTGCTTCTCTGTAGCTTGCCACCCGTTGTACTGATTGGGGAAGTTCTGCCCCCAAACAGCAGGATCGAAGCTCTGGTCCGCAAGGGGAACAACCAGGGTGAACTCTGTGTCTGACTGGCCCTTCTTCTCGCCGATATTTGCGACGATAGCTGTAATAGCGAAGGTAATCCCAGCAGCCACAATGACAATAACGGCAAGGGCCCAGATGGGAACTCCTGACCGTTTGACTTCATTTTGATCTGACATATATGACTCCTAGATATGTCCAACATTGGAATGGCAACGCGTGCAGTTGATGTCTTCTTGCATGACTCCAACTGTGTAACGTATTTGGGTTGTCATCGTGTCGTGGCAGCTTACGCATGCGCCGTTGACGACTGCGCGACTTGACTCACGGATGACGATGTTAGTGGGGTATTTCCCCGTACTGAATTTCGTTGAATGCAGCACACCGTCTTCGGCTTGCACCAAACGTGCCTTGATGAAGTTGTCATGAGGCAGGTGACAGTCGTCGCAGGTGGCGACATTCCTATGTGATCCCCGGGCCCACGCATCATAGTGGTCCTGCATCACATGGCAGTTTGCGCAGGTTTCTGGTTCAGTTCCGAAATACGACGGTAATTCGGAATATCCGACGCCGAAAATAGCTGCCCCAATTGCACAACCACACAGTGCGGCTGCCGCGATCGTAAGAACGCGACCTAGCCGTGGCGCGGGCTTCTTTGCTGTAGCCATGGCACACCTTTCAATGTGTTATAGGTAATGGTGAAATTATCACGGGCAGAAATCGGCGGTCAAGGCTAAATGCATTACTTAGGAAATAATAGGATCCACAGTAGAATTTTCTAGCCTGACAAGGTAATATACATATTCAGATGAGTGTATTTTATTGAAATAGAACTAGGTCATTTATAACGTTTTGATTACGAAGAAGTCCGCATCGATAACGGGAAATCCAGCTAGAGGAATTGCCCGAGCCAGTTTCACCCCATATAGTAATGTCCAATCATAGAAATGCAGGGGGCTAATCAGTGGCCGTAAAAGTTGAACACCCAGTCTTTGATGGAACCACCGGAAGCGGGAGCCATCGGGGTCGTCGCACGCACATCATCCGACTGTTGCGGGATACCAAAGAACCTCTCACCGTTGACCAAATTGCCAAGCGGGTCGGACTTCCTCCGAACACCGCTCGCTTCCATCTGGAATCCCTTGTCGATGCCGGTCTGGCTACGCGAGAGACTCAGACACGCTCTACCCCAGGACGCCCCAAAGTGGCTTACATGGGCACCCTTCCCACCCAGACTCATGAGAGAGCTCAGGGCTTCCGTTTGCTCGCTGAAATTATGGCTGCGACGGTAGCGCAGAGCAATGGAGACGCCGGTGAATGGATGTACAAAGTGGGAACCGAATGGGGACGCTTCCTCACCAGCCGCGGTGATTCATCTCAGCCTGTGGATGAAACTAAGCTGCTCAGGAGACTCATGGACAAACTGGATGCCCTGTGGTTTGCACCTGAGGTTGTCAGCGAGGATCCCCCGGTTGCACTGATGCATAACTGCCCCTATCTGGACTCAGCTCGCCGTCACATTGTTATGTGTCAATTGCACGCAGGAATGATCAACGGCTCTCTTGAAGAGATGAGGTCAGGTTATCGACTGGCCCGTCTGCGCCCCATGCTTCCCGGGCACAAATGTGAAGCAGAATTCGCGAAGTCCACTGCACGAGTACTGAGGGTTCCCACAGAGGGGTCAACACGGCAAAAGCCCGCGTCAGCGTCATGATCAAGGCTTGGATTCCACGACAACACGGTGTTTGGGCAATGATGATTGCCCCGGTGCTTGCAGGTGGAATCATCGCCGGATATCAATGGTTCCACGCTGTTCTTCTGGGTGCCTGGGTGATCGCGTACCTCGGTTTTATGGCTGTACGCGGGTGGCTTCGCCCGAGAGGCGGCCTGAATTATCGTGTACCAACCCTCACATATGGAGCTCTTGCTGCTCTGTGTGTCGGGGTGCTTGTCGTATGGCGGCCTGCCTTCTGGTGGTGGGCAATTCCTCTAGCCGTACTGCTCGGCACATCCCTGTTACTCATCGTCACAGGAAAGGAAAGAACCGTACTCAACGATGGTCTGCTGATTGGAGCATCGGCGCTGATGACAGTGATCGCAGCAACTGCTTCTCGGCTGTCATCAATGGGATGGAGCGCCTTCATTGACACAGCAGCGGTTCCTGGGGCCTGGTTGGTCGCAGCGGTCTATGCCGGCTACTTTTGGGGGACGATTTTTTACGTGAAAACCATGATCCGTGAGCGCGGAAAGCTCCGTTGGTACGTGATTTCCGTGGTTTATCATGCTTTCTTGGTGATTCCAGGATTTCTTGTGAATCTATGGATCGGGTTAGTCAGTGTTCTGATCCTGATTCGAGCGATCCTCGTACCGCGTCTATGGCCGCGCACAAAGCCAAAGTGGATCGGTTTCGGAGAGATTGCCATCACGATCATCGTGACGATTATCGTCAGTTGTACGCTAAGGCTCTAGGCTCATCGAGTAGACCTCAGCGCCATCCTTGAGAAGGGTGACCTCCATCCCTCCAGCC
>WQYJ01000064.1 GCA_009781325.1 Propionibacteriaceae bacterium
ATTCGCGGATCAGATCAGCGCTGAGTTTCAGAGCAGCGATGCGGCGATCAATGAGTGTCTCTTGGGAAGAACCTGGTCTGATGGAGCCCTTGGCTTCTAAGGTCTCCTTCGGACTTCTCCAGCTTCCCCAGCATCGACTCAATGGCGCGAAGGGCTTGATACAGATCGTCCTGGGAGTACGCAGACACAAGATCGATTCTATGCGGACGTGACAGGGTCGGGAAACGTGCCAAACGAACCGCCCCCGTGGCATGGGCCCACCCCCAGTCCCTACGCCAGCCGCCGGGGGTCCTGCCTGCGGCAGGATGACCGGTGGTTGGGTTCCGGAGGCACCCTGCGGTGGGTTTTGCCCCCATCCTCTTCATCGCGGTGGGTTTTGTCACCATCCTCCGAGCTGTGGTGGGTTTTGTCGTTTATTTGTGACAGAACCCACCGCCAGAAAGAGGATGCACTGTTTTGCTGGACTACGACGTTGTCTGAGCATGACTAGTGGGTCTAGCTGGACTTGAACCAGCGACCTCTGCCTTATCAGGGCAGCGCTCTAACCGTCTGAGCTATAGACCCGCAGCGACCTAGATTACCAACTTGGGGGGGAAGCCTCAAGTTCTTGTCTAAAGCCATCCGTTTTCTCGGGCGATGATGAGGGCTTGGACGCGGTTGGCTGCGCCGAGCTTTGCCAGGATCGAGGATACGTAGTTGTTGATCGTACCTTGGCTGAGGTGCATCTCCTTGGCCATCTCTGAGGTACTACCCATGCGCGCCACCATGCGCAGAACATCGGTTTCGCGCGACGTCAGCGGTGATTGGTTGACCTGGCCTACTGTCTTGAGATCGATCAGATGCTTGCCTGCGTGGACATCCTTCAGAGAATGAACGATGTCAGCGAAGGGTAGGTCCTTGCTCAAGTACGCCCAGGCGCCTTGTTCATAGGCACGGCGTACGTGACAGGGCATATCGACTGTGGTCAGCATGATGCTGCGGCAGCGGGGAACTGAGTTACTCAGTTGCTCTACCAGATGAAAACCGCCATCGTCCGGCAGTTGCGCATCAATCAGTGCGGCATCTGGCTGATGAATCCACGCAAGATTAATCGCCTCGCGTACGCTGGAAGCTGTGGCGACCACGGCAACGTCCTCGTGACTATCGAGAATTGCTGCGAAAGCCTCACGCACCGCTGCATGCTTTTCTGCGACGAGTACAGATATCACTGAAATCTGCCCTTCTCCCTACTGCCCCAAGCGCCAGGTTGGTGGGCTGGATCATCCACATTGGTGATCAACACTGCCTCATTTAAGCTGGTCCATGATGGCTGTCTCCGATTAAGACTTTCCCCCGCAATCCCCCGTTTTCCATCGCCTTCCCCGCACATGGATCGTGGCCCCGCGTACACGATCCTCATACCTTACCCTGTCCGATCAAGAGGCTATGCACCTTGCCTAGCCAAGAGGCCTCGAAGGATCAACTTCTGCTTTCGAACAAGCAAACGGTGGGGAGCACCTGGCACCCCACCGTTTGCTGAAACGATGGTGCATTTGCACGCACTCACCGTTTGGCCACAACCAGTCATCCTTTGGGGGGGAGGGATGATGACTAGGCTGTGGTACGTCTTGTGTTCGATATCCCCCAGCAAGAAGTCTGCTTTGACATCATCTCTGTACCTCCAATTTCAGCGCACTAGGCAATTGAAGTGATTCAAACAATCCAAAAACGTGAGTAATCTCATAAACAACGCTCATTGAACATTGCCCCGAGAACATGGGAGAACTTTCCAAGGTCCTCGCAGTACGGTGGGTGAGCATTCTTGGCTCCCATTTCTCACGCTTTTGCCTGATGATCCATCCGAGATCAAGCTGCAAAGCTCTTGCTGGCAATACTGGTGATTCCTGTTCCTAGCTCCTGTGAAATGCACTAGCGGTGGGGGTGCTAGCCACCCCCGCCGCCGCGGTGGGATTAGGTCAACGAACTTAACCTGCCACCAGACCACAATGAGCCATTATTCTTTTGGGGGAGGGTAATAGCTAGTTATGTGGTACATCTAGTGCATTTCTCCCTAACCGCAGAACCTTGGGACCAAATCGACGTTTCATAAGGTGCGACTATCGCCTCTCTGACCATTGATTCCAGCGGTTTGGCTTTGGACATCACCCGATTGTTCAGCAATATGTGATGATTCTCATACAGTCAACGCCGTTGCGTTTTGCTGGCTGTAAACCCCCCCTAGTGCCCATCCATCGTGGATGAGCTCTGAGGTAAGACTTAGAATAATTGTTGTGCTTCTTCCCTGGTCAGAAGCGTCAAACAGCCATCAGATACGCCCGGCCTGCTGCCTTGCAGATCACTCCCCCGTGACCATAAGCGGACGACACAGCATCCGCTCCTTACATACTCCCCCATATGATCGGATCACTGCGTGGATTTTCTCAGTGACAGTGCTAGCAGTCTCCACAAAGGATCCACATCTCGAACCTGTCACACTCCCCCTCGCAATAGGTCCTCTGAGGAAATTCTACGCAGCCGAATTGCAGATAGCAAAACATTTTCACGATTTTTTTTCAAGGATAGGCTGTAACCCATGATCGCGTACGCATCCACGTTCGATACCCGTGACGGCCCTTTCAGTATCATTTCCGATTCAAATTCGGTGTTAGCCTCCGGATGGACCAGTGATCTTGCCGCGCTGATCGCCCTGATTCATCCCAGTTTGCGCCCCGCATCTGTGTCCCATGATCCCGCGGAACTACTGATGTTTGCTCGGGATGCTGTCTTGGCATACTACGACGGCCGTCTCGATGCCCCGTCCACCATTCCCGTTCACCAATTCGGAGCTACCTTCCATCTCAGGGTCTGGGAAGAGCTTCGAAGAATTTCTCCGGGAAATCGCATAACTTATGCCAAATTGTCGGCAACCGCTGGCAACCTACGGGCGAGTAGGTCCGCAGGCCATGCTTGCGCCATGAACGCCGCAGCACTGTTCGTACCCTGTCATCGGGTCGTTCGCTCCGACGGTACGCTCGGTGGATTCCGTTATGGGGCGGTTATCAAGGGGAATCTTCTGGAAATGGAAGCGCTTGAATGAGCGGATTTTGGGCAAAAAAATTTGTGGAACTGCGATCGGGCGATGGCGCCGTTGCCGCATACCCGATCCGCAGCCACGTTGATTAGGATACCCCCAAACACCGGATTATCCTATTTTCTTCCACAATGCATATCGAATTGTTAATGAGATATTGCTTATTTGGGTCAAATCGGCCACTCGTGCACGACAGATATAAAGACGTGGATTCGGGCTCACACCACTGACCAGCCTGCATCTACCGGAAGAATGACGCCATTGATATAGCGGGCGCCATGATCATCAGCCAAGAAGCAAATAGCCCGAGCAAGCAGTTCCGGTTCAGCCATTTCCGGTGCCGTCGCAGCCATAATTGGTCCCAGCCTCTGTGCAGCCATCTCTGAGCGGAAGTTTCCTCCAACATTGGTCTTCACTCCGCCTGGGGCCACCGCATTACAGCGAATTCCTTGCTTCTCATACAGAGCGGCAATGTGTTTTGTTAATCCATTCACTGCATGCTTCGACACTGTATAGGCAATGCCAGCGCATGTCCTCAGGCTGGCTTCCGAAGACACATTGACGATTGCGCCATGGCCCATTTGAAGCATGTGAGGAATCGTTGCACGGCACAGCCTCATCATCGCAGTGGTATTCACCGCCAAGACTTTCTCCCAGGTCTCATCGTCGAGTTCAACAATCGGCAGGAACCCATCCATGATCCCCGCATTATTGACCAGAATCTCAGCCTTGAATTCAGCTTTCTGTACGATCTGCGCAGCAGCTTCTGGTCGGGTGATGTCAATAGGCATCGGTACGTATGATGCGCCGAGTCTTGCTTCGGCCTCTTTGAGGCGGTCTTCCATGAGGTCAACGGCGATGACGCGGCCTCCATCCTGAATGAGCATCTCTGCGGTTGCGAGTCCGATCCCCGATCCGGCCCCTGTGATAATGGCCGTCTTTCCCTCAAACCTCTGACTGTAATCAAGGGAGCGTGCTGATGCTGTCATGATTTTTCCTTTCACCGATGCGGTACGCGACTGTGCGTACGGCTGAAAACATTCTCGTATACCCAAGGGGGTATGGGCAAGGGTCCTGGCCGGCAGTGTCGCGGAGTCAGCATGGATCGGTGGATTCAGGCTGAGGTACGTGCGTCCACTAGTCTTGTATTTATGGATTCCCAGGATGGCGATTTCTTCACCCAGGAAGGACCCGGGCTTTTTGCAGATGCCCCTGCGTCTGTTCCGTCTGTGCCGCAAGCCCCTTTGGCGCTCTATCGACGGTATCGGCCCGAAGTGTTCTCCGAAGTCATCGGACAGGATCACGTCACCGAACCGCTGCGGCGCGCTCTGACGAATAATCGGGTCAACCATGCGTACCTCTTTTCTGGGCCTCGCGGCTGCGGGAAAACCTCCTCGGCTCGGATTCTGGCCCGCTCGTTGAACTGTGAGAAGGGTCCGACTCCCGATCCCTGCGGTGAATGTGCGTCCTGCCGCGACCTGGCTCGCGGTGGTCCGGGGTCTATCGATGTGCTTGAAATCGACGCTGCCAGCCATGGGGGTGTCGATGATGCCCGCGATCTGCGCGAGCGCGCTTTCTTCGCCCCCGTACGCTCGCGCTATCGGATTTACATCGTTGACGAAGCGCATATGGTTTCGACTCAGGGATTCAACGCTCTGCTGAAGCTTGTTGAAGAACCGCCCCCGCATGTGAAGTTCATCTTTGCTACAACCGAACCTGACAAGGTTATTGGTACGATTCGCTCCCGGACCCACCATTATCCTTTCCGTCTGATTCCGCCGAAGACGATGGTTTCCTTCCTCACGAAGATCTGTGAGGAGGAGGGTATTGCTATCGATCCCAAGGTCATTCCTCTGGTGGTACGCGCCGGAGGCGGCTCTGTGCGTGACGCTCTGTCCGTCCTTGATCAGCTCTTTGGCGGGGCTGGCGAGACCGGTGTTGGGTATGCCCAGGCGACTGCTCTTCTTGGATACACCCCTGACTCTTTGCTGAACTCGGTGGTTGATGGTTTCGCTGATCAGGACCCGGGGGCTGTGTTTGCCTCTGTTGATAAGGTCATCGAGGCTGGTCAGGATCCGAGGCGTTTCACTGAGGACTTGTTGAGGCGGCTTCGCGATCTTGTCATCGTTGCTGCCGTACCTGACGCGTTGTCTTCTGGATTGCTGGAAATCCCGGAAGACCAGGGGGATGTCTATTCCAAGCAGGCCAAGGCCATGGGAGTCGCTGGACTCACCAGAGCTGCGGTGACCTTGGCTGCTGGTCTGAATGACATGAGGGGTACGACAGCTCCGCGGCTGCAGCTTGAACTGATGTGCGCGCGCATTCTGCTCCCCTCAACCGAATCTGGTGATTCCGGGCTGGCTGCTCGGGTGGAGTTGTTGGAAAAGCAGATTTCCGGGATGTCTGCGGCACCTGTTAGACCGGTTGCGCAGCCCGTACGTCCTAGCCCCGAGCCTGTACGCAACCCCCCTGCTCAGCCGCATTCGTCTAGCCTGCCTGCCGCTGTTGCGGCTGAGGTAGCGCCTATTCCTGCCCCTGAACCGGTTCGGGTCGCTCCGACGCTGAGCGAGTTGGCGCGGGCTTCTATTGCCGCTTCGCAGAAGGCTGATGAGCCAGTCGTTGCTGCCCCTGCCGCGGCGGTCCCTAGTGATGGTGCGCCTCGTTCTTCGGATATGACGACCGATTTTGTACGCAGCTCGTGGCCCCGGATTCTTAATCGGGTTAGCGGGATTCGCCGATATGTGTGGATGATCCTGAATCAGTACGCAGAGGTCACCGAATTACGCAATGACGTGCTCTGGCTCACCTTTAAGGATGCTGGTGCCCGCGATAACTTTAATAAGGCGTCCGGTGAGGACTATGTTGCTCAAGCGGTTCACGCTGAGTTGTCTATGAAAGTGCTTGTTCGGGCACGTTTGGAGTCTGAGCCAATTCCGAATGATGGTACGGCTATCTTGTCGCTGGCGAAGCCGGTTCCGCACGGGGCTGTGCCCGTACCTCAGCACGAGTCACGTCCATCACCAACGCTGTCTTCTGTGGCTTCTTCTGCCTCCAGTGCAGCCGGCTTGGAGGACACTGAACCCTTGCTCGCTGGAACCTCGGATGAGAAGTCCATGCTCGCTTCCCCGGTTGTTGATGAGGCGCCTGCTCCTGCGCCGGAGCCTGAACCGGCCCAGGCAGAGGACCCCGTACTCGACATTGTGGAAGCTGCTGATCTTGGACCGATAGTGGCTGAGGTGGCGGAAGAAAAGTCAGCACCGCCTGTTCCTTCTCGCGGGCGCAAGCGCGCATCGACTCCACCCAAGGACCCAGAACCCGATGCTCCGTCGGAGGATGATGAGGTTGTCGAGAATCCTGCTGATCAGGCTGAGGAGTTGGTCATGGAACTCTTCGACGCTGAGTTGGTCGGAGAAGAAACAACCAAGCCCTCCAGGCGAAAGAAGAGTTGATGTACGACTCCCCAATTCAAGACCTCATCGCCGAACTGTCTCACCTGCCCGGAATTGGGCCGAAGGGTGCGCAAAGAATCGCCTTCTTCCTTCTTGATGCTGATGCCGAGGATGTCGAGTCGCTGGCGGGGGCGATCATTCGTGCTAAGGCGACGGTGAAGTTCTGTCAGGTCTGCTTTAATGCCACCGAAGACGAGGTCTGCCGCATCTGTCGCGATGAACGGCGCGATCGTACGAAGATATGCGTGGTCGAGGAGTCGAAAGACATCGTCGCGATTGAGCGTACGCGAGAATTCCGGGGTTTGTATCATGTTCTCGGTGGCGCGATCTCACCAATCGATAATCGGGGGCCCGCAGACCTGCATATCCGCGAACTTGTCAAACGGTTGGATGACGCATCAGTCACAGAGATCATCCTCGCCACCAACCCCAACACCGAAGGCGAAGTCACCGCAACCTATCTGTCGCGCCTGCTTGGTTCCTTAGGCATCCAGATCACCCGCCTAGCCTCCGGCCTCCCCGTCGGCGGCGACTTGGAGTACGCCGACGAGATCACCCTCGGGCGCGCCTTTGAAGGAAGGCGTACAGTCAGCGACTAAGTACGAAGGGCGTACATCGGACCCCCGGCGGCCGTCGTATGGACTTGAGTGAGTTAGCGAATCCCCAGTCCATACGTTGGCTGCCGGGGGTCCTGCCTTTGGCAGGATGACCGGGGGTTGGGTCCTTGATTGCATGCCGGGGGGGGCTAGGCCCCTTGGCACACTTCTGCATCAGCCGACCACCGGTCATCCTGCCGCCAGGCAGGACCCCCGGCGGCCGTCGTATGGACTTGAGTGAGTTAGCGAATCCCCAGTCCATACGTTGGCTGCCGGGGGTCCTGCCTTTGGCAGGATGACCGGGGGTTGGGTCCCTACGACCGGGGGGGTTGCATGCCGTGGGGCCAGGAGGCTGTTTCATGAATCAGAATCTGAAGTTTTTCCTACTAGGTATTCTGCTGACTACTTGAGGCGATACTACATCTTGTGTAGAAAACAATACATCTTTGATTCATGCAACAGCCTCCTGGCCCCTTGGCACACTTCTATATCAGCCGACCACCGGTCATCCTGCCGCCAGGCAGGACCCCCGGCGGCTGCCGTATGGACTTGAGTGAGTTAGCGAATCCCCAGTCCATACGTTGGCTGCCGGGGGTCCTGCCTTTGGCAGGATGACCGGGGGTTGGGTCCCTACGACTGGGGGTCAGGTCCCTACGACTGGGGTTGAGCCCCTGTGACCGGGGGTTGCGTCCCCATGACTGGGGTTTGTCCCTATTGTCATACCCCTGTCACATCAGGCTTTGGTGAGGTGGAAGGTGATTTCTAGGTCTTCGTCTTTGGTCCAGGTATCGCCGGGGGTTTCGGCTTGGGTCATTTCTATGGCTAGGACTTCGGCTGCGATTTCTTCGCTGGCGGCTTGGATGGCTTCGGCTTGGTCGCCGGTGCCGGCCCAGGTGACGCGGATTCGGTCGGAGACGTCGAGGCCCGAGGACTTGCGGAGTTCTTGGATGGAACGGATCAGTTCTCTCACCCAGCCGGCGCGGATCAATTCTGGGGTCAGTTCGACGTCAAGGGCTACTGTTTCGCCTTGCTCACCGACCACCGACCATCCGGCTCGGGGGCGCTCGGTGATGAGCACCTCGTCAGCGGTGATGTCGGTCTCCCCTTCCCAGTTCAGCTTCAGGATTCCGTGGGCTGCGATCTGGTGAGCGATCCATGCTGGATCGGCATCGGCGATGGCTTGGGCGACCGCAGCGGTCTGCTTGCCGAACCTACGACCGAGGGTACGGAAGTTGCCCTTGACCGAGTAGTCGACAAGGTCTCCGGCATCAGCGAAAGACTCCAGAGCTTCAATGTTGAGTTCACTGCGGATTTCGTCGATGAGTTCGGGAGTCAACCTCGATAATGAACTCGACGACACCAGAGCCCTTGCCAAACGCTGACGAATCTTCATCCCCGCTTCAGCCCGGGCAGATCGGCCGAGTTCCACCAAACGCCTGGTCAGTTCCATGGAGGATTCCAAGCGCTCATCAATCAGCGTGAGGTCAGCCACAGGCCAGGATGCCAGGTGAACTGAATCCACACAGTCCTGATCACAGGCAACAAACAAATCCTGCCAGACCCGCTCGGTGATGAAAGGTGCGATAGGTGCCATCAGCCGAGTCAGAATCTCCAGTGTTTCATGCAACGTCGACAGCGCAGAGTTCTCACCATTCCAGAAGCGGCGGCGCGAACGGCGTACGTACCAGTTCGACAGTTCATCGACGAATTCCTGGATCAGGCTGCCCGCCTTGAGAGTGTCGAAGTTTTCCAGGGCCACAGTGACACCCTGAACCAGAGTTTGAGTACGCGAAGTCAGCCAGCGATCCAGAACGTGACGCTGGTCAGCTTCGGGCGGACAACCATAGCTCCACTCATTGACTCGGGCATACAGGGCCTGGAAGGACACCGAGTTCCAATAGGTAAGCAGCACCTTGCGTACTGTTTCCTGGATCGTGGTGTGACCCACTCGACGAGAGCTCCACGGCGAACCGCCGGCGACCATGAACCAGCGCACAGCGTCGGCACCATGGGTGTTGAGCAGCGGGATGGGTTCGAGGATATTGCCAAGATGCTTGCTCATCTTGCGGCCATCCTCAGCAACGATATGGCCCAAAACCAGAACGTTCTTATAGGAGTTGCGGTCGAAGACCAAGGTTGAGATGGCCATCAGCGAGTAGAACCAGCCGCGGGTCTGATCGACTGCTTCGCAGATGAAGTCGGCGGGGAAGGAACCCTCAAACTCGTCGACCGACCCCGGGAGGGCTGGGTATCCGCGCTGTGCGAAGGGCATCGACCCAGAGTCGAACCATGCATCGATGACTTCGGGTACGCGCCAACTTGGTTTGGAGCAGGTTGGGCAGGCGAAGCTGATCTCATCGACGTAGGGGCGATGCGGGTCTAGCTTGGACTGATCTGTACCAGTGAGTTCGCTGAGTTCCCACAGAGAGCCAACACAGACTTGGTGATCATCCTCGCAACGCCAGATGGGCAGCGGGGTTCCCCAATAGCGTTTCCGCGATAGAGCCCAGTCGATGTTGTTGTCCAACCAGTCTCCGTACCTGCCGTGCTTGATGTGATCGGGATACCAGGTCGTCGCCTCGTTTTCCCTTATCAACCCATCTTTGATCTGAGTTGTCCGGATATACCACGAGGGCTGAGCGTAATAGATCAGGGCGGTGTGGCAGCGCCAGCAGTGAGGATACTGGTGGGTGATGTCGGCAGCTTTGTAGAGCAATCCGCGCTCTTGCAGCGACGCGATGATCGGCTTGTCGGCCACCTGGAAGAACAGCCCGCCGACTAGGTCGAGTCCTTCTTCGAAG
>WQYJ01000065.1 GCA_009781325.1 Propionibacteriaceae bacterium
ACGTATGGACTTGGGTAAAGATCTATCCACAGTCCATACGTCGGCTGCCGGGGGTCCTGCCTGGCGGCAGGATGACCGGGGGCGCGGTCTTTCGTGCAATCATTGTGTGATAGTGTGAGGCAACAACTTAATTCCTGTTCACTGAGGGGAAGTCGGTCGAAACCCGACACTGACCCGCAATGGTGGATCGCCGGATGATGGCGATGAGTCCAGATACCTACGTGCGCAGGGGCGTTTCCTACCATCGAGGTCTGTGGAGGAACGTCCAGGGTTAATGCTGACTTTCTGTGACGTTCCGTGTCGGATCGCTCTTAGAAAGTCATTTTTATGAAGAGTCTTTTCAGGGCAGTCGGGGTTTCGGCTGCTTTTTGTATGTCCTTAGTTCTCCTGTCGGTTCCAGCCCAAGCTGACGACACCGTACCTGGAGATCCGCGCTTAGCTGCCTCATGGCTCGCCTCGCAACTGGCTGCAGGTGATGATGTCATTACTGCGAACGGTGCCACTGATTGGGGTCTGACAGTTGACGTTTTCTTCGGTCTGGTGTCTTCCGGTCTGGGCGGCAACCAGATTTCTGCCACAGCAGCCAAGCTCGAAGCCTCCGATACCAGCTACATCGACACCCAAGCAGAACTGGGATCAGCCTGGGGACGAGTGGCAAAGATGGCACTAGCCCTCGATATGGCCGGGCTCGATCCGAGAGCCTTCTCAACCTCAGAAGGACAACGTGACCTCATAGACGACCTCACAGCAGTCCTCAACCCAGACGGCTCATTCGGCACATCCTGGACAGACTATTTCTCTCACTCACTCGCCATGATCGCCCTGGCTAGGGTGGACGGCGCCGTACCTGCCGATGCGCTCACCTGGCTGCTCGATCAGCAGTGCACAGAGCCCGGTGACCCCGGTGCAGGGTCGTTCGGGTGGGATGATGTGTGCGGTTTCCCCGATAACGATGTCACCGGCATGGCGATCCAAGCCCTGCGAGCAGCCGGGGTTGACCCAGCCGACCCAGCCCTAGTCGCCGCAGAGCAGTGGCTCACAGCCCAACAAGTCGACGGCGGATTTGAGGCCTTCTGGGTCGTCAATTCCAACAGTACGGGCCTTGCCGCCCAAACTCTGAGCTCCAACGCCGGAGTCACCGGCCCGGCCAGACTCTTCATTGGCGGTCTCCAGATCACCTGCACCACACTGGCAGCATCCACAGCACTGAGCGTCGATGAGTTAGGAGCCATCGCGTACGAGAAGTCCGATCTCGACACCTTCACCGCCGATGGCATCACCGATGCCGATACGTGGATGCTGACATTCGCCACCGCCCAAGCAATCTTGGGTCTGTCCAACTCAGATTTCACATCAATGAGCGCCGCCGGAGCCACCCCAGAGACTCCAGCGCGTACCTGTTCCACACCTGATCCTCTGGAACCACCTGCGGAAAACCCGGGAGGTCCGTCACTCCCCGCACACCCACCGCAGGTACTCACAGGGGGCTCGGTGCTGCCCACCAGCAGTTGGGCTTACTGGGTGGCCGCTGTCTGTATGATCGCAGGAGCGACTTTATTACAAAGGAAGGTCACATGGCAGTAAAGAAACTGCTGGCTGGGATGGTGGTGGCTATGCTCATAGCCACTACCACCTCAGTCATAACCACACCCAGTCTTCTCCCGCAAGCCGCGGCGGCAAGCGTACGCCCAGGAGTGTGTACGGGCGCAGATTCCAACGCGGTGACCCTGGTGATCGACTACCAGGATCTTGGCGGCGGCAACCTCACGTACTGTGTGTCGAACTTGGCGAGCGGAGCCTCAGGACTTGATGTCCTGAACGCAGCCGGAGTCTCGGTTCAGGGGACAACCAAGGACGGGATGAGCTTTATTTGCCGGATCAACTCACGCCCGGGCTCCAGTGAGACAATTACCCTGCCCAACGGCCAGTCTTATGTGGAGAACTGTGTCAATACCCCGCCCGCTGCAGCCTACTGGACCTATTGGTCGGCTGAGCAGGGCGGGTCGTGGTCCTATAACGGCGCGGGCGGCTCCTCGAAGCGTGTGAAGTTCGGAACCTATGAAGGCTGGTCGTTCTCCTTGGGTAAGACCTTCGGGCAGGGCCCTGCTCCGCGGGTATCCCCCTCAGCGTGGGTGACACCTCAGGCTCCGACACCGGCACCGACACCAACGCCGGCTCCGACAAAAGCTCCGACAAAGGCTCCGACGCAAGCTCAGACAGCAACGCCGACGAAGCCTCCATCCCCGACTGGACCGCCGCGATCAACCCCGCCGCGCCCCAATGATCCGACGCATCAGAGTACAGCCACGCGCCCGACTCCCCCGCAGCAGCCAACCCAAACCCGTCCAACGGCGACCCGGCCAACTCCGCCGCCCCCGCCAACAGCATCGAGGACTGTCACTCCTCCGCCACGACCAACACATGGGGCAACACCGGAGAAGAAACCAACGATTCTTCCGACGAAACCAACCTCAATGCCAACCGAGCGCCCGTCAACCGGAACACCAACCGCCGTACCCGAAACACCATCGGACACAGGTGTACCCCCGGTGATTCTCGGCGTCATGGTGGGCCTGATTCTTGTCCTAGCAGCGGTTGTTGCGCTCACCGCCCAGCGACGGCGCCGCAACAAAGAGCGGTGACGCCAGTGGGCGTGAGCACTGTGCCGAGTACACGTCCAGCCGCGCAAGGCCGGAGTATCCAAGCGTACGCCGCTAGGTTCTTCGCGCCTCGGCTCCTGCATCCAGGTGCGTGGTGGGCATGGGCAATCGGCTGCGCAGTCGTTGCCGCGCGTACGACTAATCTCGCCATCCTTGCCCTTGTCATCACGGTAATCTGTTATACAGTTGTTTCACGTCGAACACAGGCCCCCTGGGCCCTAGCCTTTCGGCTCTATGTCTATCTAGCCATCCTGATTGTCGTCCTTCGGGTCTTCTTCCGGATGATGTTCGCCCCGTACGGCCCAACGGTCATCCTGGAATTACCAACTCTCACCGGGCCTGGGTTCCTCTCGGCGATCTCGCTGTTCGGCCCTGTCTCGGCTGAGGCGCTGCTTGGGGCTGTTGCCTCGGCCCTGCAGTTGGCAGCGATGGTGCTGGCGATCGGAGCCGCGAATGCGCTGGCTAACCCCAAGCGTCTGCTGGCAGCCGTACCTGGTGCCCTCTACGAGTGGGGAACAGTCGTCGTGATCGCCCTGTCGATCTTCCCGCAACTTGCTGAATCGCTGGTGAGGGTTGGACGAGCCCGTCAGCTTCGCGCGGAGGCCGGACGCCGCCGTGTTCACCTCATCCGCAACGTGGCTATGCCCGTACTCTCCGATGGTTTGGATCGATCCCTAGTTCTTGCCGGAGCGATGGATTCGCGAGGGTACGGCCGCTCAGCGTCGATGGGGAACTCGGGCAGATGGCTGACCTCAGTGCTTCTCGTCACGTCGTCACTGGCGCTGTGCGTGGGTGCGTACGGCCTGCTGGATACCGGTTTCACACCGATCTGGATGGGCGCGCCGATGATCATCCTCGGCCTGATGGTCGGGCTAGTGGGTCTGCGGTTGTCCGGGCGCCGGGTGATGCGTACGCGCTATCGCCCGGACTCCATGAAAGCACCCGAGTGGATGGTCCTGGCGACTGCAGCCGCAGCCTGTGGAGGCATCATCGTTCTTGGTATGACAACGCCAGAGGTGGCTTTCCCACCCATACCACCTCTCACGTGGCCGCCGATCAGCCTATTCAGCCTGGTCGTCGTGGTGGTTCTGCTCCTTCCCGCCCTGCTCGCACCCAAAAATCGGGATGGGAAGGGGCAGAACTCATGATTGTTTTCGACCACGTATCAGTGAAGTACGCTCCAGGCGAACCGGAGGTGCTTCGCGATGTGAATCTGAGGTTGGAGGATGGTCAACTCATCTTGGTGGCAGGGCGTACCGGATCGGGAAAATCCACACTCCTCGGGGCTATCAACGGTCATGTCCCCCATTTCACCGGCGGAATCCTCTCCGGTCGTGTCACTGTGGACGGGCTCGATACCGCGGCGAATCCTCCGCGTGAACTGGCCCATGTCGTCGGTGTGGTCTGCCAGGATCCTCTGGCTGGTTTCGTCACTGACACGGTAGAAGAAGAACTGGCGTACGGCATGGAGCAGCTCGGGGTCGACCCGGCAACGATGAGGACCCGGGTGGAAGAAACCCTGGATATCCTCGGCTTGGCGGATTTACGCTCCCGCGCGCTGCGTACTCTCTCCGGGGGTCAGCAGCAGCGAGTGGCGATTGGTTCTGTGCTCGCGACGGGGGTACGCATCCTCGTACTTGATGAGCCGACTTCTGCTCTGGACCCGGTTTCGTCGGAAGAGGTGCTGGCGGCGCTGCTGCGTTTGGTTCATGATTTGGGTTTGACGGTGATCATTGCTGAGCATCGTCTTGAGCGAGTGGCCAGTTATGCCGACCGGATGATCCTGCTGGATGGGATGGGTTCGGTGCGCGAGGGTGAAACCCGTTTCATGATGGAAACCAGTGAGTTGGTACCTCCGGTTGTTGAGTTGGGGCGGATCGCCAAGTTTGAGCAGATTCCCCTGTCGGTGCGTGAAGCCCGGCGCATGGCGGGTCCGCTGCGCGAACTGTTGTCTGACAAGAACCCCGGCGACTACCGCCGGATTCCTCCGGCACAGGGGAGGTCTTCGGTTCATGCCGACATGGAGTCTGCGTGGGGGGCTGATCTGGTTGCTTCGGGAATTGTGGTGAATTATGGCGTCGTTCAGGCGGTGTCGGATGTGTCGCTGAGGCTGCCCGCCGGGAAGATCACCGTACTCATGGGCAGGAATGGTTCGGGAAAGTCGAGCTTGTTGTGGGCCCTGACCGGGGTGCAGAAAACCTCAGGCGGCCGGTTTTCTGTTGATGGGGTTGCGTTGGAGAAACAGCCTGCTTCTAAGGTACGCAGCTACATTCGCTTGGTGCCGCAAAACGCTTCTGACTTGCTCTATCTTCCCAGTGTTGAACAGGAATGCGAGGCTGCAGATCGGGAGAGCGGGTCGGCGCCAGGGATGTGCCGGACGATATTGGAGGCTCTGGCGCCCAAGATCGACTCGACCACACACCCGCGGGATCTTTCTGAGGGGCAGAAACTGTGCCTCGTACTGGCGATCCAATTGACTGCGCGGCCTAGCGTGATTCTGCTGGATGAGCCGACTCGTGGATTGGACTATCCGGCCAAGTCGTCACTGACCCAGATCTTGAGTGAGATGGCAGCGGAGGGACGGGCGGTGGGAGTGGTCACCCATGACGTCGAGTTTGCCGCTGAAGTGGCTGATCAGATCATTGTGATGGCCACTGGTGAGGTGATTCAGGTTGGTACGTCTTCGCAGGTGTTGTCGACCTCTGCTTTGTTTGCTCCGCAGGTGGCGAAGGTGCTCTATCCCGAGCATTGGCTGACGCCGTACCAGGTCGGCGAAGTCTTGTGGGAGGGATGATGAAACCCGCCTGGAGAGCTGACGCACCCGTACCTCTGGAGTGGAAGTCTGTGCTCATGCTGGTGATCCTGAGCGTGGCGGGGTTGGGGATGTTCGCGTGGCCGCTGATTATTCCGGTGAGCGCTGAGTCTGGGCTGGGTGACAACTCGCCGTTGATCTTTATTGCTTTGCTGCCGCTGCTGATCTTCTTGGTTCTTGCCCAGATTTCTGAGAAAGGGATGGACACCAAAGCTCTGGCTATTCTGGGGGTTCTGAGCGCGATTAACGCGGTCTTGCGGCCTTTGGGTGCGGGGACAAACGGGATCGAGCTGGTGTTCTTCTTGCTGATCTTGGCGGGCCGGGTCTTCGGCGCGGGGTTCGGTTTCGTCCTGGGGTGTACGTCGTTGTTTGCTTCGGCTCTGCTCACCGCGGGAGTCGGGCCGTGGATGCCCTTCCAGATGCTGGCATCGGCGTGGATCGGCATGGGGGCTGGTCTGCTGCCGCATCGGCTCTTCGGGCGCGAAATCCGCGGCAAGGCGGAGATAGCGATGCTCATTGTGTACGGGATTGTCGCCGGCTATTTCTTCGGCATCATCATGAATCTGTGGTTCTGGCCCTATTTGATGGGCCCTGCGATGGGTACAGGCGCTGATCTGGCGTACATCCCCGGCGGCTCCTTCATCGAAAACCTCAAACGCTTTGGCATCTTCACCCTAATCACCTCCACCGCCGTCTGGGACACCGGCCGAGCCATCATCAACACAATCCTATTAGCCCTTGTCGGAGCACCAATCCTAGCCGCCTTCCGAAGAACCCTACGAAAAGCCGCCTTCAACCCCGAAGTCGAGTTTGTCTCTGACAGCCGCTAATTCCTAGCACTGAGTGGCCGTACGCAGGACTACGCGTACGTTTACATGGCGTGTTTGCCAGGTAAACGCACGCGTAGTCTCTTAGTCGGCCCTATTCTGGGTTCAGATTTCTGCCAGAATGCAAACCTGCGTCGGTGGTGTACTAGCATAGGAGCCTCACTCCGGAACGATAGGGGTAAAGTGAAGAAACTATTTTCAGCGACCCTCGCCGTAGGGCTGTTGCTCAGCATTTCGGGCTGTTCGGTAATATTCCCCGAAGTCATTGGCGGTGATGGCCGCTATGGTGTCAATGGTGAACCCAGCGCCGAACCCGTCGCCACCAGCAGTGCTCCGGAAGAAACACAGCAGGTGACTTCCGCCTTGTCCAGCTTTACGATGTCCTTCCCACTGACCTGGGAGAAGTTAGATCTCAATGACGCGGCATCCATTGAAATGGGACGCTCGAATAAGGATCAGTATCTGATTGTCATTGAAGATGTTGCGGAAGACTTCGATAGTAATTTCACCCTTGAGGACTTTACTGACATCGTACTTGGCAACCTGATAGACATGATGGAGACCGCCACCGATCCGCAGATCGTCGACTTCATGACCACACGAGGAATATCAGGCAAGCAGGTTGAGTTCGCCGGAGTCGTCGACAAAATCAGAGTCAAATACCTACTGACAACAATCCAAAAGAACGACGTCTTCTACCAAATCCTCGCCTGGTCCACCCAGTCAAAGTACGACGCCGCCAAACCAGTCTTCGACGATATTTTGGACAGCGTGGGGTTCTAGCCGTCAGAGAAGCATGCCTGCTAGTGCTTGGCATGCCGCCATCCATGCTGATATGCTAGCAGTGCTAGCACTGGAGGTATAATGGCGACTTTAACAATTCGTAATGTGGATGAAAGTGTCCACCACCAGATCCGAAGGCGCGCAGCTCAAAAGAGCCGCTCAATGGAAGCGGAGGTTCGCGACCTTTTGGCAAAGACCTATGGTCAAGCATCTTTCGGCGGTGCTCTGCTTAGCTTGGCCCAAGATCTAAGAAGCGACGTTGACGGGGTTGACCTAGTGATTCCGCCGCGTTCGGTGCCGCGCATTCTTGATCTAAACAAGGAATAGGCATGATCATCCTCGACACAAATGTCGTCTCCGAAATCTTAAGACTCCAACCTGATGCTTCTGTGCTTCGGTGGATGATGGCTCATACTCATGAAGTTGGCATCACAGCAATTACGGTCGCAGAACTCAGTCTTGGAGTTGAGATTCTTCCTGAGGGTCAAAGAAAGACCAAATTGCAACAAAAACTGGGCGCGCTTTTTGCAGATTATCGGACCTCTGTTATTGAGTTTGATAGGGAAGCTGCTCAGGCGAATGGTGTGTTGATTGCCAAGAGGCGCTCCAGTGGACGCCCGCTAGCGACTGAGGATGCGATGATTGCGGCAACTTGTTTGGTGCATGGCATGTCCCTAGCTACTCGTAATATCAAAGACTTTGATGACCTAGGTTTGGCTTTGATCAATCCTTGGGAAGCAGATGAAAAGGTGTTGGGAGATGAATCACCTGACCTGGAATAAGCTGTAACTAGAAATATCACCATAACTTGGGCAGAGGTGTCAGACATGAGTCAGGTTTGTCATGATGTACTTGAGGCGATCGGGCATACCCCGGTTGTTCAACTTCAGCGAGTTGTGCCACCGGGCAGCGCACGGATCGTCGTAAAGCTAGAGGGGTTGAATGTTGGCGGGTCGATCAAAACCCGTACAGCCTGGAACATGATCGAGGATGCCACTGCTCGCGGGCTGATCACCCCCGACACCATCATCTGCGAGCCGACCAGCGGAAATCAGGGGATTGGTTTGGCCCTCGTGGGTGCAGTACGAGGGATCCGCGTACGGGTGATCATGCCGGATTCGGTGAGCGGTGAGCGGCGCAAGATCATCGAGGCGTACGGCGCGGAGGTTGTGCTCGTTCATGACGATGGCGATATTGGCGCCTGCATCGATGAGTGCCTGCGTACTGCGCTGTCGATGGCAGCTACCGACCTGAATGTCTTTGTGCCCCAGCAGTTCGAGAACCCCGCCAACCCAGCCATTCACTTCGATGGTACGGGACCGGAGCTGCTTAAGCAGGTGGGTCAGATCGATGGATTCTGCTCAGGGATCGGCACCGGAGGTACGATCACAGGGGTGGGGCGTTGCCTGCGCGAGGCCAATCCTGACGTGGTGATCTGGGCAGTCGAACCCGAGGACGCCGCGATCCTCAGCGGCGGACCGATCACCTCGCACGTGCAGATGGGCATCGGCGACGGACTCATTCCAGTGAACCTCGACACAGAGATCTATAACGATGTGGCAGTAGTCAGTGATGCCGAAGCCCTAGCAATGGCCAAGCGCCTAGCCCAAGAAGAGGGCCTGCTCGTAGGCATCTCCTCGGGGAGCAACGTAGTCGCCGCCGTACGCCTAGCCGCCCAACTCGGCCCCGGAAAGACCGTAGCAACAATCCTCCCAGACACCGGCGAACGCTATTTCAGCACCCCGCTGTATGACTAAGAGAACAACATATCAACCCCCGGTCATCCTGCCGCCAGGCAGGACCCCCGGCAGCCAACGTAGGGTCTGAGGGTAGGTCTTTACCATAGTCCCTACGTCGGCTGCCGGGGGTCCTGCCTGGCGGCAGGATGACCAGGGTCGTGAGTCAGACACATCACCCTCTCTGACACATATGTGTCAAGCCACACCCCCTCACTAGAATTGCACCATGATTCGCAAAGCAATACCCGAGGAGGCCCCGGAAATCAGACGTCTCCATGCTCGATCATGGCGCGTGACGTACCCAAACGACGAGTACGGAGTCACCCAAGCGTGGGTCGATGAGTTCACCAACGGATGGCTAACCGAAGACGCGTTAGCTGGGTCTATTGAGTTTCTTCGCGGGGTACTGGAAGAGCCAAATTCGTTCTATCGCATAGCGGAAGTCGATGGCCAAATCGCCGGTTTCGTACACGCAATTCGCCATAGTGAAAATGACGCTGAAGTCATGGGCATCTACTGCGACCCATCCATGATTGGAACCGGGGTCGGGGCGCAGCTAATGGATGCCGCCATGGAGTGGATCGGGCCTGGGCAAGCCCGGTTAGATGTAGCCCCCTATAACCAGCGCGCCATCCGGTTCTATCAGCGCTACGGATTCCGCGTAGTCGAAGGTTCGCAGCACCTGTTCAACGTCATGCCATGGGTAGACCTCCAAGGCCCAGACCATGGCCAAGCCGGGCTTCAAATCAACGTCAACGCCATCCCAACAGTGGACATGGAACGTGACAAAGGGGACTGACTCAACTCCCCCGCAACAAAGGGTCGGGCCCAACTCCCGCATGACAATGGGGACGGGCCCAACTCCCGCATGATGTGACAATGGCAACGGTCCTTTTTGTCATATCCCAACTCCCGGTCATCCTGCCGCAGGCAGGACCCCCGGCAGCCGACGTAGGGACTTGGCTAAAGACCTACCCAAGTCCCTAGATCAGCTGCCGGGGGTCCTGCCTGGCGGC
>WQYJ01000066.1 GCA_009781325.1 Propionibacteriaceae bacterium
CCTGGCGGCAGGATGACCGGGGGCGAGTGGGGCCGGGTGTTGGTCCTGACTCAAGTCCCTACGTTGGCTGCCGGGGGTCCTGCCTGGCGGCAGGATGACCGGGGGGACCGCCCCTCATTGTCACGCCATTACCTGAAGCTTGCGGTGATTTCTTGGCTGGTGACTGAGGTGGCCCCTGCTTGGAGCCATTGGACTTGGAAGGTGTAGTCGTCGCGGATCGTAGTCTTCACTCGAACTGTGTAGAGTCCAGGCTCCACCTCGGTGAAGGAACTAATGTCGATCTTGCCAGCCGCCACCTCATTGCCGTCTGAGGTGCGGGCACTAAGACTCAACCATGGTTTTTGACCGGTGAGCGGTACGACCGGTGAGCTGTAGTGTCTTGATGACAGCTTCACTGTCATCAGGAAGCTATCGACACCGTCTGCGGTATAAGGCTCAACCATGGACTGTGGGCTGACGCTCATGTGATACACCCACGTGGGCAGGAATATCAGTTCTGAAGGACTCCTGGGAAGGTCACGCACATCCAAATCAGAGGCTGCAAATGTCACATGGAAGGGGTAGACCCCCGGTACATCAGAAGTAATCCAGGTGGTATAAACACCATAGCCCTGATCGGTGAAACTCGTTGTGGCAAGAAGTCCGCTTGGAGAATTCACCCTCAGCTTATTGGCCAACCCCGCCACGGGGGAACCATTGATGTCCCTGGCATAGACAGTCAGTTTGAAGCCATCGCGTCCGTCGGCATAAGCAGCCCCCTTGTTCACCGCGAAAGACATCGTCGACAACCGCGATGCCGAACAGGCGGGTACGAAGCTGACACCCCAGGGCGAACCAGCCAAGTCATGTCCATAGATAGAAGCTGCAACATAAACTGTGTCAGCAATCTTCGACCGCAACGTGACAACAGCCGTACCAGTGTCATCGGTCACCATTGCTTGTTCTGAGAGTTCGGATTGCTTATTCGACCTAAAGTCAACCATCACTCCCGGCATTGGACGGCCAAACTGATCCTTCACCATCGCGGTGACCTGCGTACTGCCAACACCTCCACAGCCCAGCGCACCAACAGACTCTGCTGCCACTGAGGACTGCGTCATATCCGGTACGGATGCTGGCTCAGGTGGCTCGACCTCGATTGGCGGTTCCTCGACAACAACAGGAGGTGCAGGCAGAGGAGGATCCTGGGTCAGGTAAAGATCTCTGGCAGAAGCGGCAAGACTGAAGATTGCGACATCCTGCCATGCCGGTGCGTAAGGAATCCACGTACCCAGCGGAACACCTGGAGGATAAATCCTCGCCCCGGTGGATGTGAAGGTGAAGTCCACACTCGGATCCAGTTCGATGGCTTCCATCGGCCCGAGATAGGGAGCCTGTCCACCAGGGGTTCCGAGGATCTTCGCGGCGAGGTCCGTACCCTCAACAAACACATCCGTGATGTTCAGGTTTTCACCTGTATCAAGGCGAAGATTCAAAATCACCACCGGATAGCCTCCGGTCAGGGTCGGACCGTCCTCAGGCGGTACACCATGGGGATAGGTGGTTTCGGATGTCGTTTCAGCCACAGGGAACGGTGTGTTTGTTGACTGAGGCGATTCATCCGAATCTTGATCGGGATCCTGCGAACCCTGTATCGGTACGACGCTGACAAGGGATAAGACATTCGAGAAGTTGGCCAAAACCATGGAAACCAGACTGAACTGCTGGGCTTCCTGCCCAAGCGAATCAGCATCCTCGATCTCGCACTGGTCAACAACGTCTACATGATCCACTCCCCAGGCCGTCATTAAGTACCAGTCCTGTTGGTCGGAGAAATCATCAGCGATTTTCTGCGCGAATATGCCGTCTCGCAAACCGACAATGTCCACGCGATCAACGGCGGCACATCTGCTCAATTCTCCGTTCGGAGATTGCGCACTTAAATACACAGTGGTGGTTTCCACTGTCAGAGGATTGTAGTTATATCGAGAAACGCCATTGGATGGATCAGCGAGAGCTGCGGGCACCGATGAACCTAATATCCCCAAAATAAGCGCGACGGAAATCAGATACTTGAATCCACGCACAGCCCGTACTTCCACAGCGCCTCCTCCCGTGGTGACTAGGTGGCCACATTAAATATGCCTCGGCTTCTAAGCCCCCCCAAGACGAGCTTCTCTAAGCCGTACCGGCTCGGTTTCTTGCAGCTTACCTGCTGACTTAGCGAGATCCCACAAGAAATTTCGAACTTAAATTGTTAGGGCCTCTTCGCCGCATGCTAAAGAACCCCCGCTCTTAAAAATGAGTATATCAGAACACTAGCAGTAATTAGAAACCGAGACGGTTGAGGGCTTTCGGGTTGCGCTGCCAGTCTTTGACGACCTTAACTCGCAGATCCAAAAACACTGGAGTCCCCACGAGTCGAGAGATCCTTTGACGTGCTTCTGTCCCGATTCCTTTGAGGCGTGATCCCTTGTGACCGAGGATAATAGGTTTCTGCGAATCACGTTCAACAACAAGGTTGGCATAGATGTCGAGCAGCGGCTTATCCTGCGCACGGCCTTCGCGCAATCCCATCTCTTCAATGGTGACAGTGATCGAATGGGGAAGCTCTTCGCGTACATCTGCCAGTGCTACTTCTCGAATCAACTCTGCGATCAGAGTTTCGGTTGGCTCATCGGTGACTTCGCCGTCGGGATAGTACGCCGGACCTTCAGGCAGTTGCTCCAAAAGCAGAGAGCGTACAAGATCGCAGTTCTCACCTGTCAGCGCAGACACAGGTACGATCTCGGTCCAGGTGATCCCCAGTTCTGCTTCGAGTTGCTGGATCTCGATCAGATGGGTTCTTATTCTGGCCTGCCCAGCGGCATCTAGCTTGGTTGCCAAGGCAATCAGCATAGGTGGTTTGGGCAATTTGGCAATCTCCGAGAGGATATATCGATCGCCAGGCCCGATTTTCTCCGGGCACGGCAGACAGACTCCGATAACATCAACCTCACTCCAGGCGTCATAGACCAACTGGTTGAGCCTCTCCCCCAGCAAAGTACGCGGGCGGTGTACTCCGGGGGTATCCAGGATCACCAGTTGTGCTTCATCAGTGGTGAGAATCCCTTTGATGATGTGGCGGGTGGTTTGTGGTTTATCCGAGGCGATGGCGACCTTCGTACCAACAAGGGCGTTGGTCAGCGTGGATTTTCCGGCGTTCGGCCGGCCGACGAAGATTGCGAATCCCGAATGGTGGGTTAGTTCTTCCGACATCAGGGGGTCCCCTCACTATGTCCATTCGCCGCCTCTGCGGCCTCGTCAACAGGCTCACTAGCACGTTTGACGATGATAGTTGCGATCTGGTGGCGGCGTCCGGCGTACTGATCAGCAGTCATCTCCAGACCCTCCCAGACCATTGTCGATCCAGGGATCAGCACATGACTGAGTTGCTTCGCCATGATTCCGCCGATGGAATCCACGTCCTCGTCATCCAATTCCATCTCGAAAAGGTCCCCAAGATCAGCCAAGGACAGCCGCGAGGAGACACGGTAAACACCGTCAGATATCTCAGAAATGGGATCGATCTCCTGATCGTACTCGTCTTGGATTTCACCGACGATCTCTTCGAGGAGATCTTCGATGGTGACGATACCGGCCGTACCTCCGAACTCATCGACGATGACAACCATATGGATGTGCGCAGCTTGCATCTCCCGAAGAAGATCATCGGCTGGCTTGGAATCCGGGCACCAGGTGACCGGGCGTACTAACGAGCCAACCAGTTCGAGGGATTGCGCATCTGACTTGTCGTAGATCCTCTTGACGATGTCCTTGAGGAACACGATTCCGACGATGTCATCTAGGCCCTTGGGACCGGTGACCGGGATACGCGAGAAACCTGAGACCAGAGCGAGCGATAGTGCCTGGCGCAGTGTCTTGTTGGCGTCAATATGGACCACATCGGGGCGCGGGACCATGACTTCGCGCACCAAGGTATCCCCTAGGTCGACCACCGAGTAGATCATTCGGCGCTCATCGGCTTCGATCTGTTTGGAAGCCTCGGCTTTGTCGACAAGATCCAGCAGTTCGTCCTCGGAGGTGAACGGCCCATCCGGGTAGCCACGTCCTGGGGTGATGATATTGGAAATCCAGATCATGAGCTGAGGGATGAAGTAAAACACTGTGGTCAATACCTTCATCAGCGAACTGGTCTGGGTCACGATGCCGACCATCTTCTGGCGTCCGACAGTACGCGCGGACACGTGCACAATCACAAACAGAATGATCAGAGCGATCAGTCCTGCTTCGATGAGCGACAAGACTTCAGCTTGTGTGGTTTTGGTGAGGAAGAGATCGACCATGGTCACTGTGAAGCCGACCTCGCCGACTAGGCGGAAAAAATGCGCGGTTGACACTGTGGGCGCAGGATCGGCTGCGATTTGTGCGACCCTATCTGCTCCCCTGACCTTTTCTTCGATCAGGGTACGCACTCGCCCCCTAGTCAAGGCTTGGAAGCCCTCCTGAACCGCTCCAAAGAAGACAGCCGTGAGCAGGAAGAATGCCAGTAACCCGATTTGAATAGTGAGCATTATCTGGTGGCCGTTTCGCAGGTCTTATCGATCGGTATCATGAGTGCCTCGCTGTTTCTTCCACTCCTCGATGATCTGATCATTGACAGAGAACATCACTTCCTTGGCTGCCGGTTCACCGTGGTCGAAACCCAGCAGGTGAAGAAGACCATGGACGAGCAGATAGTCCGCCTCTTCCTGCGCAGTACGCCCGGTCTGTACGGCTTGGCGCTCGGTCACTGACGGGCAGAGAACAATGTCGCCGAGTACTCCCAAGGGTGGCTCGGTGTTCGGTGACCCTGGTCGCAGTTCATCCATGGGGAAGCTCATCACATCGGTGGGTCCAGGTTCGCCGAGGAACTTCTCGTGATAGGCCGACATGGTGGCTTCATCGACCAGGACGATCGACAACTCGGCGTCGGGGTGAATGTGGAGGGCATCCAGGGCAAAGTGAGCAAGCTGAACAAGAGCCTTGTCATCGGCTGCTTGGCCTGATTCATTATTTATATCGATCATGGTTCAACCTTTCGCTCACGCGTTGTTGCTGTGAATCCTGAGTTTTGTGCCCTGGCAGCTTCATAAATGTCATAGGCTGCGGCGATGTGCCCGACCAGCGGGTGGCGTACAACGTCTTTGTTTGTCAGGTGGCAGAAGGCGATGTCTAGGACACCGTCGAGAATCCCCGAGACTTCTTTGAGACCGGACTTCATGGAGCCGGGCAGGTCGATTTGGGTAACGTCACCGGTGACCACCATCGTCGAGCCGAACCCCAGTCGAGTCAGGAACATCTTCATCTGCTCCATCGAGGTGTTCTGGGCTTCATCGAGGATGATGAATGCATCGTTGAGCGTACGCCCGCGCATATAGGCCAAGGGTGCGATCTCGATGGTTCCAGCAGTCAGAAGGCGCGGAACAGAGTCGGGATCGAGCATGTCATGGAGAGCATCGTAGAGAGGGCGCAGATAGGGGTCGATCTTCTCAGACAGTGTTCCAGGAAGGAACCCCAACCTCTCGCCGGCTTCGATCGCTGGGCGGGTCAGGATAATCCGTGACACTGATTTATTCTGGAGTGCTTGGACGGCTTTCGCCACAGCAAGATAGGTCTTCCCTGTGCCAGCCGGGCCAATCCCGAAGACGATGGTATGGGAGTCGATGGCGTCGATGTACTTCTTTTGGTTGACCGTCTTGGGACGGATCGTACGCCCGCGGTGCGACAGGATCGAGGCAGTCAAAACATCAGATGGGCGGATCGGCTCCGCAGCATCCATACCCGCAATCCGTTCCACATCCGCCAGAGCCAACCCCTGACCGGTACGCAAAACAGTAACCATCTGGGCCAACACAGCCTCAGCATGGTTGACAGCCTCATCAGTTCCGCTCAAGGTGATCTCGTTGCCTCGCACATGGATATCCGCCTCTAGACGCTCCTCAAGCAAACGCAAGAACTCATCAGCGGTTCCCAAAACAGCAACCATAGGAATAGATGTCGGCACGATAACAAGCCGCGTACCCCGGCGAACGTCAGTCTCAGACAACGTAATAAACAAACCTCCTGGCATGGACATCACTATTCTAGCGCCCTTGCCAGGTGGTGGACGTGACGAGGGGACGCGACAGGGGGATGCGACAAGGGGCCGGAAGCCAAGCGGCCTAGCCCCTGGCATGTCAACCCCCGGTCATCCTGCCGCCAGGCAGGACCCCCGGCAGCCGACGTAGGGACTGTAGTAGAGCTTTTCTTCATCAAGTCCATACTCTGGCCCCCGGTCATCCTGCCGCAGGCAGGACCCCCGGCAGCCGACGTAGGGACTGTAGTACAGCTTTTCTTCATCAAGTCCACACTCTGGCCGCCGGGGGTCCTGCCTGGCGGCAGGATGACCTGTTGGCCCCAGGTCCTGCCTGGCGGCAGGATGACTGGGGGTTGAGACTTGTGGCACGGGGTCTGGGACCCCTGCTACGTTTCCACCAAGTAGAATGCTCGGTGTGAGTGAACGCGTTGATGAATCGCCGCGCGGGGTTTTTGACCTGGTTGTGGCGGGGTTTTGCGCTACTTTGCTGATTGCTAACTTGGCTGCTACGAAGCTGATTGCTGTTGGCCCGGTGTGGGAGCCGCTGGGCATCCATGTGTTGCCACTTGTTTTTGATGGGGGTGCGCTGACTTTTCCGCTGGCGTACATTCTGGGGGACTGTCTGGCTGAGGTCTATGGATTCAAGCGGGCACGTCGGGCTATTGTCATGGGGTTCGTTGTCTCTGCTGTGGCTGCGATCGTTTTCCTCCTCGTTGGATGGGCGCCGGCTGACCCTAGTTGGGGGAACCAAGATGCCTGGATGTCTGTGCTGGGGTTCGTGCCGCGAGTGGTGCTCGGTTCGCTGGTTGGCTACCTGATCGGACAACTGCTGAATGCCAAAGTCTTGGTCTATCTGCGCGACCGCGCACGACCCGGATCCCTATGGTTCCGACTGATCGGTTCCACTGTCGTCGGTGAGGCCGCCGATACGATCCTGTTCTGTACGATCGCCTACGCCTTGGTTGTTGACTGGGGAACACTGGGCAACTACATCGTTGTCGGCTACCTCTACAAGGTCGGTTTCGAAGTGATCCTTCTCCCCATCACACTACGCATCATTCCCTGGCTCAAACGCATGGAAGAAAACTCGATCAGCCAGGGAGGATCATAACCCGGTAGTGTATTACCATGCTGTTGACGATCACCTACAGCGGTGAGAACACAACTGACCTGGGGTATCTCCTGTTCAAGAACCCTGCGCGGCCCCAGGAGTTTGAGTTGAGTTCGGGGGCGCTTACGTTTTCTATCCGGAGGTGTCACCGGAACGTACGACCGCAGCCTTGCTGCTGGACATCGATCCTATTTCCTTAGTACGAGGCAAGCGCGGACTAGGACTCTTCGACTATGTTAACGACCGCAGCTATGTGTCGTCCTCTTTCATGAGTACGGCGATCTCTAAGGTATTCGGCACCGCGATGAGCGGGCGCGGCGATGATCATCAGGAGTTAGCCGACTCTGAACTGGATCTCAGTGCCACCATCACCATGCTCCCCTGCAAGGAGCACGACAAACTCACCGCTGTCTTCGCACCCCTGGGTTATCAGGTCAGCTACTACACCTTCGAATCCGATGAGCAGCACCCCGAATGGGGAGACTTTGGGTATGTGAATCTCACTATCAAAGGAAACGTACGCCTGCGCGATCTGCTCAAACATCTCTATGTCCTCATACCTGTCTTTGATAAGCAGAAACACTATTGGGTTGACACCGATGAAGTCGAAAAACTCCTGCGCATGGGTCAAGACTGGCTCCCGGATCATCCTGAGCGCCAGTTCATCACATCGCGCTACCTCAAACGCCAGCGCCGCCTAGTTGACATGGTTTTCGAACGCTTAGCTGCCGGCAGTGCTACCGAGGCAGATGTCCTGACCGAACCTGTTGAACAAGGGGTACGGCCTTTGTTCCAGCGCAGACTCGAAGATGTCTTTGACACGGTCAAGGCAACTGGAGCCACATCAGTAATCGACCTTGGATGCGGAGAAGGCAACCTCCTCAAACTCTTCATCGCCGATTCTCAATTCCGATCCATCACCGGTGTCGACGTGTCCACCCTGGCCCTCAAACGCTGTTCGAATCGGCTGAACATGGATGAAGCTGGCGAGTCGATGCTCCAGCGAATACGGCTCTTCCAGGGCTCTTTGACCTATAAAGACGAGCGGCTGCGCGGCTACCAAGTGGCCTGCGTGGTCGAAGTCATCGAGCACATTGACCCGCCCCGCCTCCAAGCTTTTGAAGAAGTCCTCTTTGGGTACGCTCGCCCGCGTACTATCGTGCTGACAACGCCGAACAGTGAATACAACGCCGTCTACCAGATCGACACTCACAGACATGAGGATCACCGCTTCGAGTGGACAAGGGCGCAGTTCCATCAGTGGGCGGTCACCACGGCTGAGAAGTATGGATACACCGTGAGGTTTTCAGGAATCGGGGATGACGACGAAGTACATGGCCCGCCCACGCAGATGGGGGTGTTCACATGCGAATAGAGATTCCAGAACTCTGTGTAGTCGCGCTGATGGGTGTGTCAGGTGCGGGCAAGTCCACCTTTGCCGCCAGGCACTTCCAACCCACTGAGGTTCTATCGTCGGACTATTTCCGGGGCCTGATGTCCAATGATGAAAACGACAACACAGTCACTGCAGAAGCCTTCGAGACTCTGTACTTCGTGGCCAACAAGCGCCTTGACCGGGGACTTCTCACCGTCATTGATGCCACGAATGTTCAACGCGAAGCCCGCGCTGCCGTACTGGAGTTGGCAAAGGAACAGAATGTCCATGCTGTGGCGATCGTCCTCGATCCGCCTCTGCGTGTTTGCCAAACCCGCCATGAGCAGCGCACCAACCGCGACTTCAGCCCACGGGTGATCGCCCGCCAGTACGACCAACTGCGGCAATCCTTCAAATATCTGAAGAAAGAGGGCTTCCGCTATGTCTTCCACCTTCGCAGCGAGGAGGAAGTTGAGAATGCCGAGATTATCCGAACCCCGTTGTGGAACGATAAGAAACACATATCTGGCCCCTTCGACATAATCGGGGACATCCACGGCTGCTACGACGAGCTGTGCACTCTCCTAACGGACCTCGGATACGAGGTTGACAAGGAGAATCACCAGGCACTTCCACCCCAGGGCCGCAGTGCGGTCTTCGTGGGTGATCTCTGCGACCGAGGCCCGAAGAACACCGATGTGCTGCGGCTAGTGATGAACATGGTTGCCAGCGAGCAGGCGTACTGTGTGGCGGGAAACCATGAGATGAAACTGCTGCGCAAGCTGCAGGGCCGCGGCGCTCAGATGACTCATGGTTTCGATGTGACGGTTGAACAGTTGAGCCGGGAGTCCCAGGAGTTCAACAGCCAAGTTGAGACCTTTGTTGACGGGCTAATCAGTCACTACATTTTCGATCAGGGCAAACTCGTCGTCGCCCATGCTGGGCTGATCGAGAAATACCAGGGGCGCACCTCAGGTCGCGTACGGGCCTTCTGCCTCTACGGTGACACCACCGGCGAACGCGATGATTACGGGCTTCCCATACGCCTTCCGTGGGCGAATGAGTATCGCGGCAAGGCTCTGGTGGTTTATGGCCACACCCCGACCCCTGAGA
>WQYJ01000067.1 GCA_009781325.1 Propionibacteriaceae bacterium
CATTGCCGGCAAACCGAATCAGATGCCGACTCTGGTGATGCCTGATCCGACTTTGCCGGCGAGGATTCTGGGAGCGGAGGTCTCTATAGAGCAGGTGGTTTCCATTCTGAAGGCTTCCGGAGTCGATGTGAAGAAGACCAAGGCTGGGAAGCTGACCCTGACTCCTCCAACGTGGCGTCCGGACCTTGTTGACGCTTATGACTATGTCGAAGAAGTCGGACGCAAGATCGGGTTCGATGTGATCGAGCCTTGTATGCCGTCTGCACCGGTCGGTTCGGGGTATACCCGTGACCAGAAGATGCGCCGCGCCGCTCTGCTCGCCGTCGCACAAGCAGGGTTCGTTGAAGTCATCCCGCTTCCCTTCATCGGGGTTGATGAGCTTGATCGTCTTGGGCTTGATGATCAGGATCGCCGCCGCAGTCTCGTACGAGTCGCTAACCCTCTGTCAGAGAACCAGCCCTATCTGAGGTCTACGCTGCTGCCGGGGTTGTTCGCATCCATCAATCGCAATACATCGCGCAGCATCTCAGATTTGGCGCTCTTTGAATGCGGATTGGTCTTCTTCGCCACAGATACCGGTCCAGCGATCTCCCCGGATGTAACCAAGCGGCCCACCCCAGAAGAGATCGGGCAGTTGTTCGACCGCCTTCCTGATCAGCCGCGCCACCTCGCAGGTATCGTAACCGGGGACTGGCTGGGAGCCAGCGACCGTACCTCAGCAGAGCCTGCTTCCTGGATTCATGTTGTTCACCTAGCCCAGTCGGCTGCCCAAGCAGTCGGAGTCACCCTAGCCCGGCGAAGTGCCATCCACACCCCGTGGCATCCGGGCCGGTGTGCAGAACTTGGTGTGATCGTCGATGGTGAGTTCATGGGTGTGGGCTGGGCTGGAGAGATCCACCCGCGTGTCATCCAAGCCTGGGATCTTCCCGAGCGTACCTGCGCAGTGGAGATCAACCTCGATGAGTTATTCGCTCTGGCTCCGGACCTGGGCCAGATTCACCCGCTGTCTAAGCACCCTGCTACCAAGCAGGATGTCGCTCTGGTTGTTGATGTGGATGTCCCAGCCTCACTCCTAGAGGCCGCTCTGCGAGAAGGCGCCGGGGAGTTGCTGGAGTCCATCGGATTATTCGATGTCTTCACCGGCCCCCAGATCGGTGAATCCAAGAAGTCCCTCGCCTTCAATCTGATCTTCCGAGCACCTGATCGTACCCTCACCGAAGCCGAAGCCTCCCAAGCTCGCGACGCCGCCGTAGCCGAAGCCGGGCGGCGATTGGGAGCCGTCATCAGATCCTAAGATCGACATAACAGGGGACTAGGCTCCTTGGCTTCTCGCATCAGCCGACCCCCGGTCATCCTGCCGCCAGGCAGGACCCCCGGCGGCCGACGTAGGGTCTGTGGTCAAGCTTGTCTTTTTCAAGTCCATACACTAGCCGCCGGGGCTCCTGCCTGCCGGCAGGACGACCGGGGATCGGTGTGGGGTGTTGGGTTGGTCATGTCATCCGCTCTGTCATAGTGTCGAGTTGTACGTCTCCTCGACACGCCTGCATCGTCTTGCATATCTATTCCTGGTGTGGAATAGTTATGCCTATGACGATCAAAGTTGCAGTGGCTGGGTGTACTGGTTATGTGGGGGGAGAACTCCTGCGGTTGCTGGTTGCGCATCCTGAGGTTGAGATTGGTGCGTTGACCGCGCACTCTAATGCGGGGGCTGTTCTGGGGGACCTTCAGCCGCATTTGGCTTCCTTGGCTGATCGTTTGGTGCAGGATACTGATGCGCAAGTGCTGGATGGTCATGATGTGGTTTTCATGGGATTGCCACATGGGGCATCGGCGCCTTTGGCTGATCAGCTTGATCCCAATACTCTGATCATCGACTGCGGGGCAGACTTTAGGTTGGTCTCCGCGCAGGATTGGGAGATGTTCTACTCAAGCCCTCACGCTGGCACATGGCCCTACGGGTTGCCCGAGTTGCCGGGTCAGCGGGCTGTACTTGCGGGGGCTTCACGGATTGCAGTTCCGGGGTGTTATCCCACAGTGTCTACCCTTGCCCTCGCGCCGGCGGTTACTGCTGGGATCATTGACACCAAGGATGTCGTTGTTGTTGCAGCCTCAGGAACCTCGGGTGCAGGCAAAGCTGCCAAAACACACCTGCTTGCCTCGGAGGTCATGGGGTCGGCATCTGCCTATGGGGTTGGCGGACTCCATCGCCATGTTCCGGAGATTCTGCAGAATCTGCGCGCTCTCGGGGCTCCAGAACCTAAGCTGAGTTTCACCCCACTTCTCGTACCTATGTCTCGTGGAATACTTGCCACCTGTTCGGCGCCGCTGGCATCTGCGATGACAGCCGCCGAAGCTCACAAAGTCTACGCGGATTTTTATGGCGCGGAACCCTTCGTACACCTTCTTCCACCCGGGCATTGGCCTACCACCGCCTCGGTCCTCGGATCTAATATGACTCAGATTCAGGTGACGGTCGATCACGCAGCTTCGCGCCTGGTAGCTGTAGCAGTGATCGACAACTTGACCAAGGGTACGGCAGGAGGCGCGATTCAGTCGATGAATATCGCACTCGGAATCAACGAAACAACTGGATTGACTAAGGATGGAGTAGCACCATGATGATCAACCTCAATGAAGGTGTCACAGCGGCAGAAGGATTCTGGGTTTCCGGGGTCTCTGCGGGGCTGAAGCGCTCAGGGAGAAAGGACCTCGCCCTCGTGGTATCACAGGGGCCGCAATTCGTTGCCTCGAGTGTATTCACGACAAACCGTTTCGAGGCTGCACCTGTGGGATGGTCCAGGCGAGCAATGGCAGACGGAACCCTGAAAGCTGTCGTACTCAATTCGGGCGGAGCTAATGCCTGTACGGGCGAGCAGGGCAGAGTTGATGCCGCCAAGATGGCTACTATCGTTGCCAAGGGAATTGGGTGTGATCCGATGGATGTTGGCGTCTGCTCGACGGGCCTGATTGGAACCCTGCTACCGATGGACAAGGTGACTGCGGGAATCTACACAGCGCTGGAGAATCTCTGTCCGACTGCTGGCAGCGATGCAGCCGAGGCGATCATGACTACCGATAACGTCACCAAGCAAGCTGCGTACATCTCCGCAGCAGGATGGAGCATCGGCGCCATGGCGAAGGGTGCCGGTATGCTCGCACCAGCGCTGGCCACAATGCTGGTCGTGATCACTACAGATGCGGAAATCACAGTAGAGCAGGCGGATGCTGATCTGCTTGCAGCCTGTCGGGTGAGCTTTGATCGGGCAGATTCGGACGGGTGTATGTCCACCAATGACTCGGTGATACTCATGGCCAACGGCGCATCACACATCACTCCTGATCCCGAAGAGTTTGCTCAAGGGTTGAGCCAGGTGTGCATATCCCTGGCCAAACAACTTATCGCCGATGGAGAAGGGGCAGAACACTCCATTTCTGTTTCAGTACGCGGAGCAGCCAGCGAAGATGATGCCCTTGAGGCGGCTCGTTCCATCGCACGCTCGAATCTCTTCAAGTGCGCCATTGCTGGAAATGATCCGAACTGGGGCAGGGTACTCGCCTCCATCGGCACTACCACAGCGCAATTCGACCCCGATGCGGTCGATGTGTACTTCAACGGTGTCGGGGTCTTCCTTCAAGGAGCCCCCGGTGCGCCCCGGGACCAGGTGGACCTGACACCCTTCGATGTCTTGGTCGAAGTCGATCTCCATGCAGGAGATATTGAAGCGACCATCTGGACCAACGACCTCACACACGGCTATGTCTCAGAGAATGCGGATTACCCATCATGAACAAAGAATCTCTCATAGAAAAAGCTGCAACCCTGGTTGAAGCCCTGCCCTGGATCGAGAACTACACCGAGAAAGTCCTCGTTGTGAAGTACGGCGGCAACGCCATGATCGACGAAGGACTCCAGCGGGCCTTCGCCGATGACATCGTCTTCCTGCGCAGGTGCGGGGTGAAAGTGGTCGTCGTCCATGGTGGTGGACCGCAGATCACCTCCATGCTCAACCGGCTCGGTGTCGAATCCTCCTTCGTGAGCGGGCGGCGTATCACCTCACCGGAAGCAGTCGAGATCGTACGTATGGTGCTCGTGGGTCAGGTCGGGCGCAAGATCGTCAACCTGATCAACGCTCACGGGCCCCTAGCGGTGGGAATGTCCGGGGAAGATGCCGGACTGTTTACTGCCATCAAAGCCAGCGTCGAAGTCGACGGCAATGATCTCGACCTCGGTCTGGTCGGTGACGTTGACCAAGTGAACCCGGGCGCCATCCTTGATCTCATCGAGGCCGGCCGGATTCCCGTGGTCGCTACCGTGGCACCTGACGAAGACGGGACCGTCTACAACGTCAACGCTGATACGGCAGCATCAGCCCTCGCCATCGCCTTGGGTGCAAAAGGTCTTGTCATGCTCACAGATGTTGAAGGGCTCTATGCTGACTGGCCCAAGAAAACGCAGATCCTGCCCTTCATTAAACTCGACGATCTGCGTGCGATGCTGCCAAGCCTAGATGCCGGGATGCGCCCCAAGATGGAAGCCTGTGCCGAAGCAGTGATGGGCGGAGTGGATCGAGCTGCTGTGATTGACGGACGCGTGGAACACGCAGTCCTGCTCGAACTGCTGACCGACTATGGCATTGGAACGATGGTGATCAAATGAGTCTGCTGACACAGTATTCCGCATCCATGATGGGTACCTATCCACCCCCGCCGGTGGTATTCACCAAGGGTCAGGGGGTCTACCTCTGGGATGAGAACGGCAAACCCTACCTCGATCTGCTTGCTGGCATAGCGAGCGTGGGACTCGGACATGCCCATGAAGGTGTCGCCCAAGCTATGGCTGACCAGGCTCGTACCCTTGGTCACGTCTCGAACCTCTTTGCTACCGATACCCAAGTTGCCTACGCCGAGAAGCTGACTGGTCTTCTGAGCAACGATGCGAAGGTCTTCTTCACTAACTCCGGAACCGAATCCAATGAAGCCGCCTTCAAACTGACCCGTTTGACTGGAAAGACAAAGATCGTCGCTGCCCAAGGCTGTTTTCACGGCCGGTCGATGGGGTCCTTGGCGCTGACATGGAAACCGGCGATACGCGAACCCTTTGAACCCCTGCCCGGGGAGGTCACCTGGGTGCCTTATGGTGATGCGAATGCCCTCGCGGCAGCCGTCGATGATCACACGGCAGCTATCGTACTTGAAGCTATCCAGGGTGAGGCTGGTGTTGTCGTACCTGGCGATGGTTATCTCGCACAAGCCCGCACAATCGCTGACAACAACGGCGCCTTGCTGTGGCTGGACGAAGTACAAATGGGCATGGGGCGCACGGGGACGTGGTTCGGCTTCAACCACGATGGGATACTCCCGGACATCGTTACACTTGCCAAGGCGCTCGGCAACGGTTTTCCTATGGGAGCCGTGCTGGCATCCGGACAAGCAGCAGATCTCTTCACTCCTGGTTCTCACGGTACGACGATCGGCGGCAACCCTTTGGCATGCCGGGTTGGCTTGGTTGTGCTTGATCACGTAGCACTCCTGCTTGACCATGTTGGTTCTATGGGCCAGTGGCTGATGGCTGCCTTGCGCACCCTCGACGGTGTTAGGTCAGTGCGGGGCCGCGGGCTAGCCATCGGAATCGAACTGGAAGAACCCATTGCTGGGGCACTAGTCACAGCAGGGCTTAACCACGGATTCATTGTGAATGCTCCGGCTCCAAACCTGATCCGGCTCGTACCGCCTCTGATTCTGACCCAGGACGAGGCAGGAGCCTTCCTGGACATCTGGCCGACACTGATCAAGGAGGCTCATCATGGCTGAGACAACCACTCTCACTCGTACTCAGCGCCAGGCTGCGATTTCGAACATGATCTCCCGCGGCCTGGTCACATCCCAATCCCAACTGCGTGCCATGCTCGCTGATCAGGGCCTCGTTGTGACTCAACCCACTCTGAGTAAGGATCTCGCTGAGATCGGCGCGATTCGGGTCAGAAGTGCTGAGGGCGGACTGGTCTACACCCTCTCGGACGACACGGGGATTCCTGGGGCAACCTTGGATCGGCTGTGTACCGACATGCTCGTCTCGGCAACAGCCGCAGCGAATCTCGTTGTCGTCCATACCCCTCCAGGGGGAGCCCAATACTTTGCCCTTGGACTGGACAAAGCCGGATGGGATTCAGTCTTGGGATGTGTGGCAGGAGACGATACAGTCATTGTTGTTACCAGCGACCAACACGCCAGTCAGCGAGTGGTTGCTCAACTATTGGCATTAACGAGCAACGGAAGGGGCGAATCTTGAGCGCAGGTCTGTGGGGAGGACGGTTTGAATCCGGTCCTTCACCCGAAATGTTTGCCATCAGTCAGTCCATTGGATTCGATATACGCTTAGCTGGGTTGGATCTCTTTGCCTCCTTGGCGCACGCCAAGGCTCTCCATGCAGCTCTGCTGATTTCGGAGGAGGAATTGGAGGGCTTGAACTTCGCTATCAATACTCTCATTTCGCGATGCTCAGAAGGAGAGTTCAATGTCGATAGTAGCGATGAAGATGTTCATTCGGCACTGGAGCGGCAACTAGGCGAGTTGGTGGGGGAGGAGTTAGCCGGGCGGCTGCGTGCAGGGCGATCCCGCAATGATCAGATCGCCACAGAAATACGGATGTATCTGCGCATTGAACTGGT
Source organism: Propionibacteriaceae bacterium (assembly GCA_009781325.1). Lineage (GTDB taxonomy): Bacteria > Actinomycetota > Actinomycetes > Propionibacteriales > Propionibacteriaceae > WQYJ01. The sequence continues at coordinate 6,669 of WQYJ01000067.1, forward strand.
TCGGCTGATCTCTGAGATCCTCCAAGTCATCGATGCGCTCGCTGCAAAAGCAGAACGCTATCTGGGGGTTGCCATGCCGGGGCGTACTCACATGCAGCAGGCTCAGCCTGTCCTGCTGAGTCACCACTTGCTAGCCCATGCCTGGCCGCTAGTACGCGACCTCGCCCGCATCGACGGTTTGTTGGAGCGGCTGACAGAATCTCCGTACGGATCCGCCGCACTCGGAGGATCGACACTGGGTCTGGACCCAGAACTGGTGGCCGAAGAGCTCGGATTTGCCAGCAGTGTCCAGAACTCGATCGACGGAACATCATCGAGGGATCTTGTCACCGAGGCTGCCTACATCACTGCTCAGATCGGGGTTGATCTTTCCCGTTTAGCCGAGGACATCATCTTCTGGTGCACCCAGGAAGTCGGCTTTGCCCGCCTAGATGATGCGTGGTCAACCGGTTCGTCGATCATGCCTCAGAAGAAAAACCCTGATATTGCTGAACTCACCCGAGGCAAAGCGGGACGATTGATCGGCAATCTCACCGGCTTGCTGACCACCTGTAAGGGGCTTCCGCTGGCTTATAACCGCGACCTTCAAGAAGACAAGGAACCCATCTTTGATTCTCTGGATCAGCTTGGGTTGGTTCTGCCAGCCATGGCTGGGCTGGTGGCAACCTTGGCCTTCGACTCTGAGCGTACTGAACTGATGTCGAGTGCAGGCTTTTCTCTGGCTACCGATATGGCGGACTGGCTAGTGCGCCGGCGCGTACCCTTTGCCAGGGCCCATGAGATCACCGGCCAGGCAGTGAGATTCTGTGAAGAAAATGGACTGAATCTTGAGCAGATGACCGATGAACAGCTTGCTGGAATCTCACCGGCACTTACCCCTGAAGTACGCCAAGTTCTCAATGTTCATGGTGCGATTGAGGCCAGAAATGGGGCCGGTGGTACGGCAACTGTACGGGTGTCGGAGCAACTCAAGCATCTGATGGATGTCACTGCAGCCTATCGTTAGCATGGATCCTGGTCAGTTTCGGTAGAGTTATCTGCCATGAGTCTCTTTGCTGATCTATCCTGGCGTGGGCTGATCGCCCATTGCACTGATCCTGAAGCCCTTGCCCATGATCTCGACCATGGAAAGATCACCTCGTACGTAGGCTTTGATCCGACCGCACCCAGTCTGCACATGGGCAACCTTCTCCAACTCACCCTTGCTCGGCGTCTTCAAGACTACGGACACCGCCCGATCCTCTTGGTCGGCGGTTCCACTGGGCTGATCGGTGATCCGCGCCAGAGTTCAGAACGCAACCTCAACCCCACTGAGCTCGTGCATGCCTGGGGTGAGCGCATTCGTGAACAGGTGGAGAGGTATGTCAGCTTTGAGGGAGACAACGGTGCGATCATCGTCAACAACTACGACTGGACCCAGGGGCTGTCCACCCTCGACTTCCTGCGTGACATCGGCAAGCACTTCCCGGTGAATAGAATGCTGGACCGCGAAGTCATCAAGACACGTCTGGAAACAGGGATTTCTTACACGGAGTTTTCCTATGTCCTGCTCCAGTCTCTGGATTACCTGGAACTCCACAAGAAGTACGGTGCTACCCTTCAGACGGGCGGATCGGATCAGTGGGGGAATATCACTGCTGGTGTGGATCTTATCAGGCGGGTCACTGGTAATAAGGTTCATGCCTTGTCGACACCTTTGGTCGTACGAGAAGACGGCGTGAAATACGGAAAGACCGAGTCGGGGACTCTGTGGATGGATGGGGAGATGACCTCGCCCTATACCTTCCATCAGTACTTCCTCAATATTGAAGATTCCATGGTTGGCACCTTCTTGCGTATGTTCACAAAACGTAGTCATGAAGAAATTGAGGAGCTCGAAAAGCTCACAGCAGAGTCGCCGCATCTTCGCAGTGCGCAGAGAGTTCTCGCTGATGATCTGACGGATCTGGTTCACAGCGTCGGTCAGCGCGAAGCAGCCACAGCGGCTGCCAAGGCGATCTTTGGTCAAGGCGACCTGCGGGAACTCGACAAGGCGACCTTGGAGGCGGTTGCCGGAGAGCTTCCTCTCGTGGTCTGGGAGCAGTTCAACGGACGTACGATTCTCGATGCTTTGTCAGAATCAGCGATCTTCGACTCAAGGTCTGCGGCTAGGCGTGCGGTCAGCGAAGGCGGGGCGTACTTGAATAATGAACGTATCGTGGATGCTGATCGAGAACTCTGCGGCGAGGACCTTCTTGCTGGCTCACTGATGATCATTCGTCGTGGTAAGAAAACCATCGGCGCATTGCGTGTGGGCTGAGTGAAAACCATGGTCACATCTGATCAAACCCGAGGTTTTTGGGTAGAATTGAATCGACGAGGCAGTAAGTGGAAGGAGGATTCATGGCACTAACTGATGCCGAGCGTAAGCTCCTAGATGAACTCGAGGCAACACTGACTGCCCAAGATCCGAAACTGGTCAGCAAGTTTGCAAAACCGCATCGCCGAATCCACCCAACCAAGACCATTGGTGGGGTCATAGGTTTCCTCCTTGGTCTGGTCGGTCTGGTTGCTGGCATGAGTTCCTTCTGGTGGATCTCCGTGATCGGATTCGTCGTCATGCTGGTATCTACCATTCTGGTCATCTCCGGCTATTCCAAACTCCCCGAACAGACCCGAGGCCCAGCCCCGGTGCCTGCGGGGGAGTCCTTCATGTCACGCATGGAGAAACGCTGGCAGGACCGCCAAGACCAATAGATATTCATCATGTCTCCTTTCTAGTTAACGAAGACGTCCCCGCGTAACCCGCGGGGACGTTTTTGTGTGTTGAAAGGGTATGTTAACGGGCCTCGACACACATCCCCTCGCGACTCCCGGTCATGCTGCCGAAGGCAGCACCCCCGGCAGCCAATCTATGTACCCAACCACAGTGTCTTTCTGGCGGTGGGTTTTGCCCCGTCCTCTGCATTGTGGTGGGTTTTGCCCCCGTCCTCTGCATTGTGGTGGGTTTTGTCGTCGTATGCTGACAAAA
>WQYJ01000068.1 GCA_009781325.1 Propionibacteriaceae bacterium
ACCCTACGTCAACCAACCGGTCATCCTGCGCGGAGCGTAGCGGAGTGCAGGACCCCCGGCAGCCGACGTATGGACTTGAGCGAGACATCCCTACTACAGACCCTACCTCGGCCGCCGGGGGTCCTGCCTCACGGCAGGATGACCGGGGGGCGGGGTATGGACTTCAGCGAGATCTCCCAACCCCAGACCCTACGTCAACCAACCGGTCATCCTGCGCGGAGCGTAGCGGAGTGCAGGACCCCCGGCAGCCGACGTATGGACTTGAGCGAGACATCCCTACTACAGACCCTACGTCGGCCGCCGGGGGGTCGGCTGCTACTGGGAGGCAGATTGCTTTTGGGGAGTCGCATCATGTGGCTTCTAATGTGGACATATCAGGGTATACGGCAGGCGGTACTTTGACAGAGACTCAGCGTTTCGAGAAGGCTGTTGGTGCGGTCACCGATACTCTTCACCGGCTGGCTGACAGTTCTGCCACAGATATTTATGCGGTTCAAGAGTTGCTGCTGGCTGATGCCGTACCTGAGGTCATACAGGAGATCAACTCCGGAAACTCCGCTGTGGATGCAGTCACACAGAGATTCACAACAGCCGCTGATCAACTGGAAACGATCGATGACCCGTACTTACGGGCTCGTGCACAGGATCAGCGCGGCATCATGAGGATGCTCTTACGGGCTCTGCTCGGCAAAGAGATCTCTCCCGGCTTAGCGCGAGGGATCCTGATCTTGGATGAACTCGATCCCGTGACGGCTGGGGCACTCGATCCGTGGCTGTGCCAAGGCATCATCACAACCTCCGGCGGATCCACCGGACACGGAGCTATTGTTGCCCAAGCTCGCGGGTTCGCGCTCCTAACCGGCAAGCCTGAGGCCCACGACATACCTGAGGGTACGGTAGTCGCCATCGATCCAGTCGCGAATCGTCTATGGATCAACCCGACACCAAGCCAGATTGACGAACTTCGCGGGCTCCAGGTCAGGCGCCAAGCCGAAGCTGACGAGGCTTCGCGGCTAGCCCATGAACCAGCACTCACCCAATCAGGCAAGCGAATACTCGTAGAGGCTAACCTAGCCTCAATCCAGGAAGCCTATGATGCCGGTGCTGCTGGAGCCGAAGGCTCTGGAGTGGTACGAACGGAGATCCTCTTCGGCGACTGGGACCATGCTCCGACAATTGAGGAACAGGCGGCTGCCTACATCGAGATTGGCAAGGCCTTGAACGGCGGAACCATCACTGTACGCACCTGGGATCCCGGCGGCGATAAGCCGCTGGTCTTCCTGCCTCAGGATCGGGAGGCAAACCCGATGCTGGGTGAGCGCGGGATACGGGTGATGAAGCGTCTGCCCCACCTATTTGAGGATCAGCTCAGCGCAATTCTCCTTGCCAGCAAAGAGGTTTCGGTACGGGTGATGTTTCCGATGATTACCATCGAAGAGGAAGTGGTGTGGGCTCGATCCGTACTCGCAGACATGGAAAAACGGGTCGGCGGGGAGATTGGTGTAGGGATGATGGTGGAGACCCCCTCAGCCGCACTGAGAGCAGCGGACTTCCTTGGGCTCGTGGACTTCATTTCCATCGGCACCAATGATCTGACCCAGTACACCCTCGCCGCTGATCGCGGAAACCCGATCGTGGCTTCCATCACCCACGGTGACAACACCTCGGTCTGGGACCTCATCGCCATGGCAGCGCGCGCCTTTGCTGGGCGGTCTGTTGCTGTCTGCGGAGATCTAGCTTCTGATCCCCATGCTGTTTCTCGACTCATTAGCCTCGGAGTGAACGAACTCAGTGTTCGCACCCCGCTGGTGGGAGTCATCAAACAGCAGGTACGCGCAACTGCTTAGTTATCGCGGCGAGTCGTCTCTTATAGGCCGCGGAGCAGGAGGCGCACCCAGAGGACTCGCGGGGACGAAGGGGGCAAGCACCGGCACCACATACGGCGACGGCGGTGAGTAGATGTGAGAAGTCTCTGACGACGGCGGTCGGTAGGACAGCGGGTCGGGAGGTGTGAATACCTCTAGTGGCGCGGCGGGGTTCTCATCTAAAGCTTCCGGAGCAGCAGGTTCCTCGGCTGGGTGAGTCTCTTGCAACTCATTCTCTGCCTCGTCGTCGTCCATCGCCCCCCATGAGGCCACTTCAACTACCGGCGGGTGTTCAGGCTCCTTCACAGGCTCTGGTTCAGGAGCTACGAGGTATTCCACTGGTAAGGGTTTCGGCTTCTTCGCTGGCGGAGTCCAGGGTGATGAGGTGTCTACTCCGGTGAATGGTATCGCCTCGGGTGGAGGCGGAAATTCCTCGAATGGCAAAGGCTTCCACGATGAGGATTCTGCCGGAACTGGCGGAGCCTCTGGTTCAGGAACCCTAGGAGCGACTGGTTCAGGCACTGGGGGGACGACTGGCGCAGGCGCTGGCGGAGCGGCCGGTGCAGGCGCTGGCGGACTGAAGGATTCGATGAATGGTGCAGGCTGGTGCTGCGCAGGCGGTGCTGGAGGTTGAGGTTCTGCCCACTCAGGTTTGAAGGGCATCGTATCGTCAAGATTGAAGGTTGCGGCCTCCATGGGCACGGCTGGAGCAGGAGGCGCTGGTGGTATCGACGGGATGGGCTCCGGGGTCGGGCCAGGGTGCGGTGGATACGGAATCGTCGAGTCCATCAGAGGCGGAAGCACAGCCTCCACCGGTTGCGGGGGCATTGCCGCTGGCAAAACAGGGGGCTCAATGGCTTGCGGAACCGGTGCAGGCACAGATTCCATGGGCGCAGGCGCGTACCCTTCGTAAGGAGGAACCTGATAGAGGCCCTGTTCAGGTACGGGACCCGCCATCACTGGCGCTGGAACAACGCCGTCATCCCACATCGGCTCCTGGCCCTGCGGCTGCCTAGGAGGGAAGAGGGACACAGGTTCGGGGACAACCCAGGCTTCAGCCGGAAGCTTTCGTCGTGTGGTATCCATGCGCGGAAGGTCTGATTCGGTGGCCGGATGTGCTGAATCGACAATCTTCGAGAACAGTCCATGCGGCTTAACAACCACTGGAATAGCGGCTGCCGGAGCAGACATGACTACCTTTCCGGTGCGGCGAGCGACGATGTCGACAATGATGATCAAGAGGAATTCGACGCCAATGTATGCCATCAGGATCGGGTCGCCCGTACCTTCACCGCGGTCGAACATATCCGAAAAATCGGTAAAAGGAAGCATCCAAAGAGCGAAGAAGTTATTCACAATATGCAAGGCGATGCTTGCCTCGATTCCTCCAGTTCGATAAGCGAGCCACCACATCGATAGACCGGTCAGGAAATAGTATGCATTCAGCCAGGGATCACTCGCTCCGTGGAGATACATAAACAATGCGCTGGGCAGTATTGCTGCCAAAGTTAGCCCCACCCACCGGAAGGGAACGATAGCAGCGATGAGCTTGGGGAGCAGGGCCCGAGCCTGGAATTCCTCACCGGCGCATTGCAGCGGTGTGGTCAGCACAATGGCACCGATCATGAACCAGGTATAGGGCTTCATTTCGATGTCATTGAAACCCATTGCTTCTGGGCCCATGAGGAAGTATTCGATCCCTGTCTGCACTGCGTAACCGATGATGAAGATCATCATGGTGAGGAACATCCACTTCCATCTGAACCTGCCCACCACAGAAACAAGCCAGCCGAAGCCCTGTTTGAAGAAGAGGAAGGCAATCAGTGTGCACATGGCGATTTCTAGTGCAATGCCGACGTTGTTGATCAGGAAGAGCATGGGGGTTGTTTTTATCTCCCCCTCAAGAGCGTCGTTCAGAAGCGCTGGATCGAGCAGAAGGGACACCACACCGATACCGAGGGTAACAACGTAGTAGAGCACCGCATAGGCGATCAATGCCAGCAGTGCCCAATACCATTTCCGAGCCGACACCTGGAAGAACCGCATGTAGTCTTTGATTCTTGTGGGGATGAAGAGCTTTGGCTGCCTATGCGTTTGAAGCGTTCTGGGCTCAACCGGTGCAGACGCAGGAAAAGAATAGGGGTCGTACTGTTGGGGCACGCCACCCGGCACTGTCACTTGCGCCATCTGTCCCTCATTCGGAAATGACATAGTCTAAGTGTTCCATATCGTTATGACATCTTCTCACTGAATTGGGCTTTTGTGGACATCTGCGTTCGATTTTCCCAAAAACCGCAGCATGGCAACGCCTGCGCGCAGCAAAGTATGGGCGAATGACACTGGTCCACACAGACTCGTCGGAGCTAGATTCTCCGTCCGAGCCGATCAGCGCTGGCGCTGGCCTCACTTATGATGCGAAGCCGCAATGACCCGAAGCATCTTGATGTTGATGGCACAAAAACGAACAAATTGTACGAAGATGTTCTTGCGCTGCTTCAACGTCTGCGGTGTGGGCATCGGTGCAGCCGCGATGGATTTCTGAGCCTCCACGTCATAGTCGATCATGACAATCCTTTCACTGTTTTCCCACTACCTATTCGGGTACGATCCACCAGAATGGACGGCCCTTGGCCTTATAGAGGAACAGGACATGCAGAAGATTCTTCATCCAGTGCCCTGCGAGTCCGATTTCACCTGAGGTTCCCTTGAGGTCACGCCCGGTCTTCGGGTATGTCTGCCAATCTGGTACGACCGGGTGCATAGTCATCGATGCGGCTGAGCCATTCCAGAAACTCATACCCGCCGATGCCACACAAGCCGCTCCCATGCCTGTCATTGGTGCCTCATACGCAGGTTTGCCCGTACCCTTGATGCGGTCAACGATAGTCATGACAACGGTCTTGGCGATGATTCCCGACGGCATTCCCGTACGCGGGGGTGAGGGTGTGATGACTGTTCCATTAGGAGATGTACGCGGCTGAGAGATTTGATGCGGCGGTGCGAAGGCGATTCCGGCGGCGAAGATATTGTCATACAGCGGAGACTGATAGGTCTTCGGCCAGTCAGTGGCCCGCCAGTTCTCATAGGCGCCCGCGGCATAATTCGCATCGACCTTCAGGAATCCGGCTGGGTTGAAGACCTGCGCGGAGATATCCTCACCTGCGGCGTCGTAAGCCTTCATGTCGGCTCCCTTGAAGGGGGGCAGAAGCATGGCGAAATCGTAGCTCATCTCGTGGGTAGAACCATCGAGCTGCTCGTAGTGAATGACACCAGGCTCAATCTTGGAACAGTGAGCCCCAAGGACGGCCTCCACGCCACGCTCACGGTAGAGCGACTCTGTCCACAGCTTCGAAGTGGTCTGGAAGCCCTGCTGGGTAAATGTCAGACCGCCAACGCCGAAGTCACCGAGTGTAGCCTCATTGGTGAGGTAGATCACCTCTGCACGATCCCTGACACCGGCTTCGCGCAGGACGTACTCAAGGTTGAAGGTGTATTCGAAGGCTGCTCCCTCGCAGGTGCAGGTTCCATGACCGGTGCCGACCACAAAGCGCAGAGATTCCCCTGCCTTGCAGCGGGCAATCGCCGCCTTGAGTTCCTCTGCAGTTGCTGCTGCGTGAGGAGCTGTGCAGACCGAATGAGTATAGCCATTGTCAGGACCCAGGCCTGGTGTGGCGCCAAAGTTCAGTTTCGGCCCAGTGCAGTTGATGAGGAAATCGTATTCAATCTGAATTTCCTCTCCCTCGGAGCCAGGTCTTGTGGACGTAGCTGTTACGAAGGGACGGGTGTGCCCATCGCCTCCTTCTGGGTTGATCGCGACCGCGAGCGCTTGATTGAACTTGATGCCCTTCCGCTTATACAGCGGTTCAAGAGGGAAAAGCACCTTCTTGACAGGCATTTTCCCTACTCCCACCCAGATATTGGATGGGATCCAGTTCCAGTTGGCGTTCGGCGTGACAACGATTACCTCGTGCTCTTTTCCGAGCATCCTTCTTGCATGCATGGCAGCGGTATGCCCTGAGACACCTGCTCCAAGTATCAGTAATGTGGCCATTGCACTCCAATGTGACAAAGAGAATACCCCATGGGGTATAATTACGTCCTATGATACAGCATAAGTACCTCGTTGTGGGAGGGGTTGCAGGAGGAATGTCTGCTGCTGCGAGGCTTCGTCGTTTGGATGAATCGGCCTCGATCGTTGTCCTTGAACGCGGGCAGTATGTTTCCTTCGCAAATTGCGGGCTTCCGTACTATGTCAGCGGCGAAATTGCCCAGGAAAATTCGCTGCTGTTGCAGACTCCGGCGTCGTTGAAAGCCGCCCTTAACTTAGATGTACGTATTAACCATGACGTTGTTGGTTTAGACGCAAATACCCAAACAGTGAGGGTGTCGACTCCCGACGGTGAGGTCACCCTTAACTATGATGCCCTGATTCTTTCCCCGGGTGCTCGTCCGGCTCGTCCGCCCATTCCCGGCTTGGATCACCCGTGCGTACGCACCTTGCGTACTGTCGATGATGCCAAAGCTCTTCGCTTGCTTACAGAAGACGGGGCTTCGAAGGCTGTAGTCTTGGGAGCTGGTTTTATTGGGGTTGAAGGTGCTGAAGCCTTGGCAACACGTGGCCTTGAGGTCAGCGTGGTTGAGTTCGCTCCCCATGTCTTGCCGCCTCTGGAGAAGGAGATGGCTTTCCTGGTTTCCCAAGAGATGCGCAAGCTTGGCATGGACGTACGCGAGTCTGTTGCAGCAACTCAGATTGTAGATGACCAGGGTCGGGCACGTGTGGAGCTGTCAGATGGGTCCTCGATCACCGCCGATGTTGTGGTTCTGGCGGTGGGAGGCACCCCGGACACCGAAGTGTTCGCCGAAGCTGGACTTGAGTGCGAGCGCGGCTTCATCGTCACCGACGACCATGGGCGTACGAATCTGAAGGATGTTTACGCTGTTGGTGATGCTGTACTGAGTACGGATGCTATCACCGAGAAGCGCCGTCCGGTTCAACTGGCTGGTCCGGCTAATCGGGCAGGTCGGCTCGTGGCTGATGCTCTGCGAGGTCGCTTTGAGGCGCGGGGAATGCCTAATCCCCTGGGCACAGCGATCGTACGTGTGGGCTCGCTGACTGCCGCAATGACCGGAGCCAACCGGGCATCTCTGGACGAAGCTGACCGATCGTACACCACTATCCATGTTCATCCGGCAAATCACGCTGGGTATTTCCCGGGAAGTGTGCAGATGCATCTGATGGTCCACATCGATCTGGACACCGGACGCATCCTGGGTGCCCAAGGTGTCGGCGAAGATGGGATTGACAAGCGCATTGACATCCTGGCGACGGCCATTCGCGCAGGGATCGAAACCTGTTCTTTGATGGATCTAGATCTGTGTTACTCCCCGCCTTATGGTTCTGCTAAAGACCCTGTGAATATGATTGGCTTCATCGCCGATAACCTTCACACCGGCCACATCCAACTCTGGCAGCCTGAACAACTCGACTGGGCTCGCTCAGAAACTCTCGTCCTGGATGTGCGTACTGCTGGTGAGTTTGCATCCGGTCATCTTCCGGAAGCCGTGAACATCCCGCACACAGAACTGCGTTCCCGTTTGGATGAGGTACGTCAACTCGCCGGTGATCGTGACATCGCGGTGATGTGCCAATCGGGGGTTCGTTCCTATATTGCTCACCGTATTCTGACGGCTGCTGGCTTAGCGGCGCCAACGTTGTCCGGCGGGATGCTCACTCTGAAGGCTTGGCTCGGTGCCGAAGCTGACGAAGTACTTGTGAAAGAAGAAAGATAATCGAGGAGAAGAAATATGTGTCGACCTGTTCCCTGCAATGTCTGCGGTAAGACCACCTGGGCTGGCTGCGGCCAACACATAGCCCAAGTCAAGGCAATGGTTCCCAAGGACCAATGGTGCCCTGGCCAACACACCGAAGAAGAGAAGGCTGCCGCCCAACCCAAGGGCTTCTTCAGCCGTCTTCGCGGTTAAGTTTCTACCCCATCCTCTGCACTGCGGTGGGTTTTGTCGCTTTTTCCTGACAAAACCCACCACAGTGCAGAGGATGGCTGCAAAACCCACCGCAGGGTGGAGGATTATGGGGGTTTGCTAGTCTGCTAGGGGGCCGAAGGGGATTCCCAGTTTGTTGAGGGTTTCTTCGCCTCCGTCTATTTCTGTGAGGACCCACAGGCCATGTTTGGTGACGGTGATGGTGTTTTCCCAGTGGGCGCCGATAGAGCCGTCGGCGGTTACGACAGTCCAATCATCGTCGAGAACGCCGGTGTTGTGGGTTCCTAGGGTGACCATCGGCTCAATCGCTAAGCACATACCGCGTTCGATTCTTGGGCCCTTCTTAGGCTTTCCGTAGTTGGGAATATCCGGAGGTTGGTGCATGTTGTGCCCGATTCCGTGGCCTGTGTAGCCCCGGACAATTCCGTACTTTCCGGCTCTGGTGATGAAGCGTTGGATGGCATACGAGATGTCGCCGATGGTTCTGCCTAATCGGGCTGCTGAGATACCAGCCCACAACGACTCGTAGGTGACCTGATTGAGTACGGCGACCTCCGGGCGCAGTTCACCGATCCCCACGGATCGTGCTGCGTCGCCGTGGTAACCGCCGATACAGGCACCGAAGTCGATCGAGAGTAGGTCACCATCTTTGAGCGCGCGCTGCGTGGGGATTCCATGGATGAGTTCGTCATTCACCGACGTACACGTCACTGCTGGGTACGGAGGAAGCATCGGCGCAGGTTCGTACCCCAGGAAACTTGAGGTTGCGCCGAAGCGAGCTAATACCTCGACAGCGATGGCGTCCACATCAGAGGTGGTCATGCCTGCAGCAGCGGCTTGGGTCATCTCCTGCAGGGCATGGGCAACCACCAGCCCAGCGGAACGCATGAGCTTCAGTTCATCCTCAGAGAGGATTTCTATGCCGTTTGGCCTAGTATGTTTCACTTCTTAATGGCAGCAACGATCCGGGCATTGACCTCTTCGACTGTGCCGAGGCCGTCGACCTCAACGAGCAGTCCGCGGTCACGGTAGAGAGTCAGCAGCGGTTCGGTCTCTGCGTTGTAGACCTCGAAGCGGCGGCGGATAGTCTCTTCGTTGTCATCCGCACGGCCTTCGATTTCGGCCCTTTTCAGCATGCGGGCTACGAGGGTCTCGCCGTCAACGATGAGGCTGAGTACGCAATCCAGCTCGACATCTAGGGAGGCAAGAATCTCATCCAGGGAGTCAACCTGTGCCAGCGTACGCGGGAAGCCATCGAGAAGGAATCCATTGTCGGTATCCGGTTGACCGAGGCGGTCTTTAATAAGATCGACGGTCACGGAATCGGGGACGAGCTCGCCCTTTTCCATGATCGCAGAGACGATCTTGCCCAACTCTGTCTGGTTAGCAACGTTGTACCTAAAGATCGCACCTGTGGAGATTTCGGGAATTCCAAATCCCTCAGCAATGACCTTAGCCTGTGTGCCCTTGCCAGCCCCCGGAGGGCCCATGATCAACATCCTCATTGGTGTTCCTTTCGTCAAGATGGTACGACTCTATCGTGTTTTTTTACCAAAGGGGATGTGACAAAAAGAACCCTGCCCATTGTCCCCGTCAATGAGTTCACCACAGCCGTCATCCTGCCGCCAGGCAGGACCCCCGGCGGCCGATCTATGGACTGTGGTACAGATCTATACCCAAGACCCTACGTTGGCTTCCGGGGGTCCTGCCTTCGGCAGGATGACCGGGGGTGGATCTATGGACTGTGGTACAGATCTTTACCCAAGACCCTACGTTGGCTTCCGGGGGTCCTGCCT
>WQYJ01000069.1 GCA_009781325.1 Propionibacteriaceae bacterium
AAGACTAGTTAGACCTCGAAAGTCAGCACCTATGGTGATGATCAATGGAGTTCTTTGTACGGACCTCGCCTATTGCTGGCTTCATCTTGCTTCCGAATGTAATCTCGATGAACTCATTGAGGTGGCCGATTCAATGACACGCCGCCAGAAACCTGTTACTTCGATAGAGGCCTTGGGCGCAGCAATAGAAGCAAATCCCCGTGCACGAGGAGTTTCACGGGCACGCTCTGCCTTGCAACTAGTTGTCCCTGGTACTGACTCCATACCTGAGACAGATCTCCGACTACTTCTCATAAGGTCCCGTCTTCCAAATCTTGCCCTAACAGTTAATCTCCCGATTACGAATGATTCCGGCAAACTCCTCTTTTGGCTTGATTTGGCTGATGTGAGGACGAAGACGGCGATTGAGTACGACGGAGCCAATCACGTCGGAGATCGTGCCCGAATGGAGCGTGATGCATCGCGCCGCAGATACCTTGAGGATCGAGGCTGGCGGATAATAACCGTCACCTCCGCCGACCTCTACCAAAATCCAATGAGCATCATCGCCTCAGTTCAAGTTGCGCTTTCGCGCCATCCCTCCTAGGGATCATCAATTGCCTTCATACCCACTAGTCACCCGGTTGAAGCTTATCCCCTCATCCACATTCTAGCGGTGGGTTTTGTCAGGAAAAAGAGCAAAAACCCACCACAGGGAAGAGGACGGTGACAAAACCCACCGCAGCACCAAGGACGGTGACAAAACCCACCGCAGCGGAGGGGTGGGGCGAGGACACAACCCACCGCAGCGGAGGGGTGGGGCGAGGAAAAAACAACCTCCCTCGAAAGCCGTACAGTTGCTGGCAGGAATGGTGAGAGGGGTGCTACTGTACGGGTTTCGAGGGAGATTGGGGGGAAATGAGCCTTTTAGGCGACGAATCCGCAGAAGGCGCCTAGCGGGGTTACGCTTCCGGACTGGAGGGTGGCCCAGCGGCTGGCAAGGATTCGGCTGACTTCGGGGTCGCCGAAGGAGTCTAACCATGGAAAGATCGCTGGATCGGTTCCGGCATGGGCTGCCACCCACCTGCGGAGGGTGGGGTGGTACTGCGCAATCATGGTTAGATCGGAAGCAGAAGTCGATTGGTTTCCGACTAACTGAGCGGCGGTATTAAAATCCGTGAGCTTCATCGTCTTCTCTCCTTCGTCGTTGAGGTCGAATAGGTTCGCCGTAAGTAACTCCTGCCAAGGGGGTCACCTGGTCACACGACTCAGCAAATTCTTAGGAACCTCATTAGTTTTCGTCTATTGGGAAGTACGCGATGACTGCGTCTCGATCTCCGCATGAAGCAGGCAAGTTTCCATTGGTGGAAAAAACGTCACCAACTACGATGATCCCGAGTGAGTTCGCTGCAAGCCCACTGAATACATCGGTACCACTTCCTCCAAAGGTGCTTGCCCGCCGTAGTGTTCCCTTGGCATTTATCTGGGCCACAACACCATTAGCACCGACTGTAACTCCTGGAAAAACCGATGGAAAGTCGCCATCCCCAGAGGTGGTTGACCCAACAGTGAAAAACTGATTATCGACAACAGCCACCGTATGGAAAACTTCGCCGCCATTCCCTCCATATGAATAACCCGACACGAGTTTTCCTTGACCATCGATGATGGCTAAGATCGCGTTTTCTTGTCCTTGACTCGGAAACACTTCGCTTTCTGGACCAGCTTCCCCAACCGCGACGATGCCGTCTTCGAAAGACGCTACGCCACGGAAGGAGTTGAAACCACCGCCGCCATAGGTCTGTTTCCATATCAACACACCATCGGATGACAACTTCATGACTAAAGCCTCTGCATGGTGGAAGTAATTTTCGTCACTAAAGTCTTCCTCCCCAAGCGTATTCTGGCCAACGAGGTAGATGTCGCCGGAAGGTGTTGTTGTAATACCGCCGATATAGTCGACTTCATCAAATTCTGTGTACCATCTGGGTGAACCATCATCATTGAATTGGGCAGCGAAATATCTCCAATCACTTAAGTACCCAAAGATTGTAATATGCCCCTGCTGATCAACGCTGATACCTCGAAGGGTTGTAAAACGTCCTTCCACTTCACGAGGTCCAGTAGAAGTCCAGAGCACCCCTCCATCATCGCCTAGCTTCATCAATAGGGGTTCACGGTTAACAAGATCATTCAGTATCCGACCAGCGATGACCACAGTGTCATCACCTGCACTGGCAATCGAATCGAACTCATATCCCGCAAATCTCCGAAGAGAGATGAGTTCTCCCGTGGGATCATAGACTGCCGTAATCCCACCAGCAATCTCGTCGCTGGAAAAGTCGGCGAAGTCGTAATCCCACGACGTTGATGCCCCAATTGCAATGATGTTTCCACTCTCGGTAACTGCAACGTCAAAGAAGCCATCCCAATTACTGCCGCACAGAGTGCTTACCCACCCAATCTGGAAATCCCCAGGAGTGGATGCTCCATCTTGGTGAAAAAGGTCCGTGAACACCACTAAACAAGATGCCACTAAGCCAACGGCGAGCACTACGGCGAGCCCCGCGATGAGATTCCGAGATTTGCGCTTAGACGGTGTGGACGGTGGTGTTGAGGGTAGTTGCTGACCATCTGAATGCATCGGCATTTGCGGATTGGAGTGAACTGCATTCTGGCTAAGTGCCAACGGAGATTGGTAGTCAACAAAATCAACCGGCATTGAGATTGGGCTGACAGCACTTGACTGACTTGTCACCCTTCTTTTCGCAATTATTCCCGACACGGCAGGATCCCCCAGCGCATCCAGCCAATCGAAGAGTGCTGGATCGGTCTGTGGATGCGAAGCCACTTGGGCCCGCAGACTGGGGTGACACTGGGCGATCTTCATCAGATCACCAGAGGATGCGGACATATCTCCAAGCAACTTTGAGGCTGCTGCAAAATCAGTGAGGTCCATCCGGGACTCCTTTCCCTTGAGGTGTGGATCGGGTGGTAGACACCGATCAGCGGAATGGGATGTAGAGGACGTAAGCGTCTCCTTCTCCGCAGGTAGATGGGAGGTTGGAGTAATGGAGACTGCCTCCTCCTACTACGATCAAACCTGTTGCGGACGTCGCAACTGCATCTGCCCAGCCAAATTGTTGGAGGTCAAACACGTCTGCCCATGCCATGGTTCCCTCAGAGTTGAACTGCGCTAGAAAACTTGCTTGTAGGTACTCATCCAGCGGACCAGACGGAAAGTCGCCGTCTAGTGATGTCGTAGTTCCAACAACCATTACTTCCGAGTTGGGTAGCGCCGCGACATAGTGGAACTGGTCAATTCCGCTTCCGCCGAACTTCTTGGTCCAGATCAACTCCCCAGACATATCGATTTTGGCGAGTACTGCCTGACCATCTTGGGTTGGCTCATGGGGATTCCACCCTTCTGATCCCGACACACCGGCGACAATAACGCCATCGGGGGTGCTGATCACGCTGGAAAACTCATTGTAAAGCTCATCGCCATAGGCCTGTCGCC
Organism: Propionibacteriaceae bacterium; assembly: GCA_009781325.1. Classification (GTDB taxonomy): domain Bacteria; phylum Actinomycetota; class Actinomycetes; order Propionibacteriales; family Propionibacteriaceae; genus WQYJ01. Next base: position 3,500 of record WQYJ01000069.1, read on the forward strand.
ACAGCAACTCCCCCTCTGCTGAGAACATCATCGCAACGGAATCGACCAGGTCACCGTCATTGACAGGGTCCCGCTCATACATGCCAACAGCGATAACCCTGCCATCCTGGAGCGTCGTGACATCAGTGATCCATCTCACATCGAGTATCGGCGTGAACCACTTCAGGGTGCCAGCCTCGTCGAGTTGGGTGACGAAGAATTCTCCATCGTTTTCTAGAAAAACCCCTGTCATCGTGATGAATCCACGCTCACTGACGGAAACACTGGTGTAGTAGAGAATGTGCTTGTTCACTCCATCAATCCCTGTAAGAGTCCACAGGGTGTTTCCGCTGGTATCCATCTTCATGGCATAAGGGGTGTTCCTTTGACTCCCGTAATTCTCATATCCAGCAATGACGACTGTGTCATCTGGACCGATGGCTATTTCGGAAAAATCGTGACCGGGATATGCACTCATGGACCGATAGTTTCCATCTGCATCGAAGAAGGCAACAATGCCATCTCGATAAACATGGCCATCTTCATTCTCTAAGGGGACATTGTTTGAATAGTCATAATCATGGGATTCGGAATGGCCGATTGCGATGATTGTGCCATCGGAGGCAACCACAACATCCGTGAAGCCATCGTACTCACTGCCGCACAAGGAAGTTATCCATCCGGGAAGGGGGAACTCGGGTAGTGGTTCCGGCTCGGTGGGCGCGTTCGTCGGTGTTGAGCTTTGGGTTGGTTCCTGTTGGGTGGTGGGAAGCCAATCGAAGAGGTACGCCATGCCGGCCGTGACGAGCCCAAGTACGACAATGGTGATGACCACGACGAGCCCCGTACGTGATTTCTTTGCTGGTGCTGGGGAGAGTGCAACGGATGCAGTTGGCGGAACAGGTGGTGCCGACAGGGCCGGGGAGCTCGCAGGGGGAACCAGATCAACGCTCATTGGCTGTGGAACCTCCTGCTCAGCAGTGGTAACCGACGCAGGCATCGACGCACGTCTGTCTGCGATGATTTCTGACACGGCAGGATCCCCCAGCGCATCCAGCCAATCAAAGAGTGCTGGATCTGTCTGCGGATGCGAAGCCACCAACGTTCGCAGACTGGGGTGATACTGGGCAATCTTCATCAGATCACCAGAGGATGCTGACATATCTCCGACAAGCTTCGCCGCTGCAGAAAAATTAGTGAGGTCCATCCGGGACTCCTTTCCCTTGACCTGTGACTACCCTGACACCTGCGTCAAGGATTCACACTCCCATTTTTCCGCAGGTCATGATGGTCCTAGAACCGAAAACCAGCTTTCTTATCGTCATCTTCTGATGTTCTTTGCTGAATCTCAGACAATGGAAAATGAGGAGCCCTCCAACTGAGTTGGGATTTGGGTCATGTGTTTACCTAAATCCACCGATCCGAGGTGGGTTCGGTCCTGCTTTTATGAACTCACCCGCGGTCATCCTGCCGTCAGGCAGGACCTCCGGCAGCCACACTAGGGACTCAACCCAAACTGCCTTCCCCCACTCCATACGTCGGCTTCCGGAGGTCCTGCCTGCGGCAGGATGACCAGGGAGAAGGTAAATGGAGATTGTTATTGACCATTACTTGACGGTGCGGACGTATTCGAGGGTTGTTTCCTAGATCGTCGGAATGAACGCGATGACGGCATCAGAGAGGGCGCAAGCTGCTGGAAGGTTGCCATCTGAGGATGATGTTGCCCCGACGACAATAACTCCAGCCGCGGTCGCTGTTACTCGTTCTATATGGTCAAAACTGCTTCCGCCCAGCACGTTGGCCCATACTATGGCTCCAAGCTCATCGAACTGAGCGACAAAGCTGTCCATGGGCAGATCCGGGCCTGTGTACTGGGAGCCGAAATCACCGTCAGTGGAGCTGGTTAATCCGACACCGACGAAGGATGTTGGAGATACTGCGATCACATCAGTGAGGAACTCTGTGCCTGCTCCGCCATAGGTACGCGCCCAGGACATTTCACCAGATGGATCGATAAGCGCCACAACTGCGTCCGTACCACCCCTCGATGGGAAAACGCTGCCTTCGATCGCGTCTCCCCCTCCGACAGCGAGGATGTTGTTTCCGAGCATGGTCACCCCGTCAAAACTGTTGAATCCGGCTCCGCCATAGGAGTTTTGCCATTTCTGTTCACCCTCCGCTGAGAACATCATCGCGAAGCCATCCGAATCTGCATTGCTTCCACCGGGGCGAATTGTTGAACCAACAGCTACCACATCGTTTGCCTTGGTTGTCGTGAGGTTGACAATACGGTGGATGGAGTCAACGGGATAGATCCATCTGGATTTGCCTCTCTCATCAAGCTGAGCGATGAAGCTTGTCGAATCTGTCATCGTGCCCATCACAGCGATATCGCCTGACTCATTGACTGCAGCGTGGAAAACACTGCCGAGGCGCCCCTCCCAGCCTTCGAAACCATAAACAGTCCAAAGTGTGCTGACATGGATGCGCCACCCAGGCTCAGTCACCTCGATAGTAATACTCAGTTTCTCAATGTAGGGGCTCGGGTCTCCTGTGCTGTTTTCTGTACGGCCAACGATGACAACATTACCGTCGTTGTCTGTGGTTACTCCGTAGTATGAAACCTTCGAATCTCCTCTCATGAAAACCAGTTCACCGTTAGCATCGAAGACTGCGAGGATAGCGTGGGGGCTACTGTTCAAGACAACATCAGCAAAGTCATGATCGGGAGAGGATGAGCCTCCGATGGCAACGATCAAGCCATTCCCATCGACCGTAACACCGGAGAACGCGTCGTCATCAAAGCCGCAGAGCGTATGAGCCCACCCAATCCCTGCACTCGAAGGATCGCTTGGAGGGGTATAGGGGGGGTCGCTCGGTTGTGTATCCCCGCCGAACACATCGGTGAAAAACACCAGGTAGGCAGCAACTAGCCCGACCACCACGAGAACCACCACGCAGATCAACAGAATCGGAGATTTCCGCTGGGCAGGCGGTGCTCCATAGTTTGCCTGCGGTGGGTAGGGCGGGGGTACGGGGGGAGCTGCGCTTGCGTACTGCGGAGACGCAAAGGACTGTGCTGGCTGATAGCTGGGTGTCGGCGGGGGTGCGAATCCAGTGAACTGCGCCTGTCTGGAAGCAATGATCCCCGAGAGTTGGGCATCGCCTAGAGACCCCAGCCAACCCAGGACGGTGTAATCAGCTTGAGGATGCTGGGCTACAAGCGTTCTCAAACTGGGGTGATACTGTGCGATCCTCATCAGATCCGAGGCAGGTGTAGACATGTTCGCAACAACGTGGGCAGCCGTCGCGTAATTACTGAGATCCATGGGTGGCTCCTTCTTGGAAGATTCTAGGCAGCGATCACATCGTGTGAGTAGGACTGCTAGATAACGGGACGGTAGATGATCAGGGCATCGGACTCACCGCAGGTAGGCGGAAGGCTGCCACCGGTCATGGATGTATAGCCAACGGTGACAACCGCTGTTCCGGTTGATGTGATATTCGTGAGGGTGATTTCCGAACCACCTCCGTAGAAGTTCACCTCAAACAGTTCACCGTCTTTCTCAAAGCGTGCGATGAACTCCCCTCCATAGGGAGATGGATCATTGCTGTACGATGTGGCAAGCTCGCCATCGGATGACTTCGAGACTCCACGTACATAGAAGTCCGAATTAGCTCCCACTGTTATCCCGAAAAAGCGGTTAGCCCCATTTCCCGAATAGCTGCGCTCCCAAAGCTGTTTTCCTGATCCGTCATATGCGACCATGATTGCATCGAATTTGTCAGCTTCTGGGAAATCACCTTCGAATCGATTGGCGGCACCAACGGCAACAATCATGTCGTTAAGAGTGGTGACTGAGTAGAATCTGTTATTTCCATGATCACCTCCTGCTGTACGCCAGATTAACTTCCCTTGTGAGGAGTACTTCATCACCACATAATCGCTGGTTTCACCGTAAGGATCACCGGCTTTGCCTCCACGACCAACGACGACAATGCCATCATCGTGAGTCCTTGTTATGCTCCCGACACGGTCATTATCGTCAATAGCTGTGAACCACTTGAGAGAACCATTGGCATCAAGTTGAGCTATGAAATCCTGGAACTCACCGATGGTCCCTAGTACAGTGATGTTTCCACTACCATCAATGGCAAGATCCCAGGCACCGCTGAGGTGTTCTGATGACCACGGAATTCCTGAAACACTCCAGACCATTTCACCATCAGAATTGAGTTTGGCAACGTAAGGCCCTACGTCTTCAAAGTCGCCTGTTGTCTGACCAACAACAACGACGTCTCCATCGGGAGCGCTGGCTGAAGCCTGGTAGCTAACCCCTTCAGAGGCTGTCAAGGAGATGAGCTCCCCGGTGGGACTGAAGATGGCAATGGTGGCTTGGTTTTCTGGTGTTTTGATGACATCTGCATAGTCACGATCAGTGGACAGCGCCGATCCAAATACGATGATGTCTCCAAAGCCGGTGACTGCAGCGTTGTGGAAACGATCGGCGTCGCTGCCGCATAGGGTCCTCTCCCATGGGTGATCGGTTCTCCATGTCGGCTCATTGGTTGAGGTTGGCTCATTCCGATGAGTCAGATCAAGGAGGCTAACCGCGGCAATGGCGGCAGCAATCAAAGTAACGACAACGACAACGATCACCACGATCAGAGTGGTACGCGACTTCTTTGGCGGCGATGCTTGCGGAGGTGTGGGTGCGTACTGTGGTGGAGTTGGCTGCCACGGCGATTGATAACCCGCACTCGGCGGTGGGGGCGTACTGCCGCCAAACCCAGGAGCGGGGGCTGGAGGAGCGCTGGCTATCCGGCGCCGCGAAATAATCATAGAGACCTCAGGGTCCCCCATCGAATTCAACCAGTCGAAGATTGCTGGGTCAGTGTTCGGATGTCCCGCTACTAAAGTACGCAGACCGGGATGATGCTGGGCAATCGCCGTCAAGTCCGAGGCGGGAGTCGACATATCTGCGACGAGGCGGGCAGCTATGGTGTAATCAGTAAGGTCCATCATTGGCTCCTATGTGAAAGCTTCTGCATGCAGAATACTGCGTACGCGCAGGACTGCTAAATGACAGGACGGTAGATGATCAGGGCATCGGTCTCACCACAGGTAGGTGGAAGGCTGCCACCGGTCATGGAGGAGTAGCCCACGAAGACGACCGCTGTTCCCGTTGAGGAAATCTGCACTAAGGTGACTTCAGAACTCCCGCCGAAATGCTCGACATCACTGAGGCTTCCGTCTGTCCCCATATGTGCAACAAACACTCCGCCATAGGGTGGATTGGCACTGTGGGGGGATGTGATGTCACCTTCGGAGGATTGTGAGAGTCCGCGTACATAAAAGTCAGCATTAGCTCCCACGGTTACTCCCTGGAAGCGGTTAGCTCCATTTCCTGAATAACTGCGCTCCCAAAGTTGGTTACCCGCTCCGTCGTACGCGGCAATGATTCCATCGAACTTGTCAGACTCTGGATAATCACCGTCGAACCGATTGGCAACACCAACGACAACAACTCCGTCTTTGAATGCAGCGACTCCTTTAAATTCGTTGAATCCAGGATCACCTGCTGCTACACGCCAGATCTGTTTTCCCTCAGAGGAGAACTTCATCACAAGATTATTCGTGGTTTCACCAGACACATCTCCATCTCTGGTAGAACGTCCGACAGCAACGATGCCATCGTCTCGGGTCGTTGTGATGCTCTCGATGTGATTATTGTTGTTAACAGATGTGAACCAATTGAGATCACCATGGACATTCAGTTGAGCTACGTAATTCTGGAATTCTCCGATAGTCCCCACCACGTCGATATTTCCGGCACTGTCGATGGCAACATCCCAGGCACCGCTCAGGTTATGTGACCATGGAATACCTGAGACACTCCAGAGCTCTTCCCCATCAGCATTCAATTTCGCAACATAGGGCCCTATCTCAGTCATGTCGCCCAGTGTTTGGCCAACAACGACGACAGTTCCATCGGGAGCGCTAGCTGCTGATACGTAGTGAACCCCTTCCGAGGCGGTCAAGGAGATGAGTTCCCCCGTTTCACTCAGGACAGCAATTGTTGCGTGGTTTTGTGTGGTGTTGATGACATCTGCATAGTCCTTATCAGTGGAATA
>WQYJ01000070.1 GCA_009781325.1 Propionibacteriaceae bacterium
ACAACCCAAGACCCTACATCGCCCCCCGTCATCCTGCCGCCAGGCAGGACCCCCGGCAGCCAACCTAAGGACTAGAGCAAGCAAGCACAACCCAAGACCCTACATCGCCCCCCGTCATCCTGCCGCCAGGCAGGACCCCCGGCAGCCAACCTAAGGACTAGAGCAAGCAAGCACAACCCAAGACCCTACGTTGGCTGCCGGGGGTCCTGCCTGCGGCAGGATGACCGAGGGGGCGCAGATTGACCTGTGAGGGCGCAAAACGACCTGGGGGGCAGTTCGCACTTAGGCAGACTTCATCAGATGAGCTTGATCGACAAGTTCTTGAGCATGAGCTACTGAGGATTCGCTGTGATCCAGTCCGCCCATCATTCGCGCCAACTCAGCTAAACGTGCTTGCCCAGTGACGTTTTCCAGACCTGAAGCTGTGACCTCCCCGTCTTCGGTTTTCGTCAGCACGTAGTGAGTATCAGCAAAAGCAGCAACCTGAGCAAGATGGGTGACGACGATCACCTGACCTTGGGCTGCAAGACGTGCCAACCGATGCCCAACATGAAGTCCAACCGCGCCGCCAATTCCCGCATCGACTTCGTCAAAGACAAAGGTCTGATCAGTGCCGGAATCCGCAAGTACGACCTCAATAGCCAGACGCACCCGGGACAGCTCTCCCCCGGAAGCGACCTTTCCCAAGGGTGCCGGCTCAGTCTCCGGATTGGCGGTGAAAAGCATAGCCACGGCGTCTGCCCCCCACGGCCCAAGCTCACCGGTTGGTGTCACGACGAACTCTAGGCGTGCGTACGGCATGGCAAGTGCTGGAAGTTCCTGGGTTATCTGGGCACCAAGTCTGGCTGCAGTCTGGGTTCGCAGTGAAGTGATCCTGCCGCTGTGATCATTAAGTTCCTCGTTAAGGGTGATCAACCTAGTTTCGAGAGCGGCAATCCGCTCATCTGAATCTGTGAGCTGAGCAAGACGGGTTTCTGCATCCCGAGCCCACGCCAGAACAGCCTCGGTGTCTTCGCCGTACTTCCTGGTCAAGTACTTGAGTTCGGCGAGCCGTGTTTCGATCCACTCCAAGCGAACTGGATCAGCCACCAAGTCAGCGAGATAACTGGAGGTCTTACCGGCAAGATCCGCAGCCAAAGCGGATAGCTCGCTGGCCTGATTCACCAGCTCTTCGGCGCCTGGGTCATGGTTAGCAGTCGCACGCAGGGCCTTGTGGGCAGTAGCCAGCAGCGACAGAACAGGCAAAGACTCGGAGTTCTCATCATCCCCAGCCAGGGCAACGATGGCACCATAGGCATGGGATCTCAGCTCATCAGCATCTTGGAGACGTTTGGCTTCCTCTTCCAGGGCCGTGTCCTCCCCCTGCGTGGGACCCACTTTTTCAATCTCTGCCAACCCGAAGGCCAGCATATCCGCTTCCCGGGCCCTTTCACGGGCTGAGTTCTGCAGATCTCCCAGTTCAGCTTCTAGGACTTTTCGCTGATCAAACCTGGTTCTGTATTCGTCGAGTACGGTTGCCAACTCGGGGCCGGCAGCCCGATCGAGCACCTGGCGCTGGCGTTCAGGTGTCGAGAGTCTCACTTGCTCAGATTGGCCATGGATCGTGACCAGATCGCAGCCGATTTCGTAGGCTGCAGCTTGGGTTGAACTCGCTCCCCCGATCCAACTGCGGGACCGCCCGGCTGCCGTCAAGGCCCGTGTGATCAAAAGCTCGTCGTCTTCGACCATCCCTCCGACTTCCTCCACCTCGGCGCGAATCTGATCAGAGAGGTGAATGAAGCGTGCTTCCACCTGGGCCTGACCCTGGCGGTTTCTTACTACTGATGAGTCAGCCCTCATCCCAGAGACCAAACCTAACCCGACGACGACCATGGTTTTTCCTGCGCCGGTTTCTCCGGTGACGACAGTCAGACCAGGCCCTGGCCGCAAGGTGGCTTCCTCGATCACCCCAAGTTGTTGAATTCTAAGTTCATTGAGCATTGCAGTTGTCTATCCGCGCCCTCGCCAACCCTCGATGGGCAAAGCAAACTTCTTCACAAGACGGGATGTGAAGGGCTGCTCAGACAACCGGGCAACCATCAGATCATGGGGATACCGGCGTATCTCCAACCGTGATCCGGGTGTCATATCAACAACTCTGGCTCCATCACAGCAGACGATTCCCGGCACCTCTCCGAGGAGTTCCAGACACACACGCGAATCGGGGGCCAGGACCATCGGGCGCGCAAATAAGGCATGGGCCGAGAGTGGCACAACCTGGTAGGCCTCCAGTTGGGGCCACATCACCGGGCCACCCGCAGAGAATGCGTACGCTGTGGAGCCAGTGGGAGTCGAGACGAGAATCCCGTCGCATGCCCACTGTGAGACCGGCAGGCGGTCAATGGAGACTAGGCAATCGATCATCTTCATTCTCAGGGCTTTTTCGAGGGAGACCTCATTGATTGCCACGGACTTCCACACTGATTGATCGGTGTTCGGTGTGAAAAGTTCCACCTCAATAGTCATGCGGTGTTCGAGAACGAAATCCCCTGTCACCACATGCTTAACCAACTGAGGCATCTGTGACATTTCTAACTCAGCCAGGAACCCAACATGGCCAAGATTGACACCCAAGACCGGGATATCCGAGGCCAGTGCACGCTCTGCAGCGCGCAGGATCGTACCATCACCGCCGAAGACCACCACGACTTCTGCACAGGGCAGGGTTTCGTCTGTGATGTCAGCCAACTGTGCATGAGGCACACGAGCTTGGATTTCCTCGCGGGCTCCCGGCACAACCAAGCACTCAACATCGTCCGGCAGTTCCTCAATGAACTGGCAGGCAGCATCCAAAGCAGGAGCACGCCCTGTGTGAATCCACACAGCAATCCGTCGAGTAGTTGTCACATCACTATGCTACTGGGCTGCTCCGACATCTAATAGCCCAATCCACAGATGTGTGTCGAGGGACGCAGAATCCCACCCCCGGTCATCCTGCCGCCAGGCAGGACCCCCGGCAGCCGACGTAGGGACTTGGGAAAAGATCTGTGCCACAGTCCAAACATTGGCCGCCGGGGGTCCTGCCTGCGGCAGGATGACCGGGGGTGGTTAGGTCCCTTTTGTCATGTGTGCCCTCGACACACATCTGGTATGAGATGATTACTTCATTCATTTTTTCAGAGAGGATACCCATGGGACGCGCACTCATCATTGTGGACGTGCAGAATGACTTTTGTGAGGGGGGATCTCTTGAGGTTACTGGGGGCAGTGCGGTTGCGCAGAGGATCAGCGATTATCTCACCGATCATGACTACGACATGATTGTGGCGACCCGAGACTCGCACATCGACCCGGGAACACACTTCTCAGAAAAACCCGACTTCGTCGATTCCTGGCCGCCCCACTGCCGTGTTGGTTCCGAGGGCCACAAACTTCACCCCAATCTTGTCGTCGATCTCGATGCAGTAGTTGACAAGGGATTTTATTCAGCTTCATATTCAGGATTTGAAGGAGTCGATCCCTGGGGCCGCAGCCTTGATGCCTTATTGAAGCTCAAAGGAATCACTGCCGTCGACATCGTCGGTATCGCAACCGACTACTGCGTGAAACAAACAGCCCTGGATGCTGCTCACCTGGGGTATACCACTACTGTCTATCTGGATCTGACTGCTGCAGTCAACCCCGACAACCTTGATCTGCTGAAAGCATCACTGTGGGTAGCAGGGGTTACCCCCAAGAACTCCTAGCCCTGTTTGGCTAGCGTAAAGAGACAGAAGAACTCTTGGTTGCCTTTTTCACCAGTCAACGCGCTGGGGGCTGACCATACCAACTGCCATCCCCACGAGTTCGCGCAGCTAACTACCCGGTCGATGCCCTGTTGGCGTACCTCATCATTGATGACTACACCGCGGGAATCCAGGCCCTTGCGTCCCACTTCGAACTGAGGTTTGACCAGGATCAGCGCGGAACCTTGATCCGACAAAACTGCAGCAAGCCTCGCCAGAATCAGTGTTAACGAGATGAAGGAAACATCAGCAACAATGATGTCGACTGGAATTCCTCCGACATCCTCCAGACACAGATCACGCAGATTCAGTCCCTCATGAACCACGACCCGAGGGTCATTGCGAATACTGTCATGGAGTTGGTCGTGCCCGACATCGACGGCATAGACCGTCGATGCCCCGCGCTCAAGAAGAACCTGGGTGAAACCACCGGTCGATGCCCCTGCGTCGAGAGCACGCCCAGCAACTCGCATCGATGAATCGTCGAGGGCATGAATCAGCTTATATGCAGCTCGGGACACGTACGGGTCAACGTCGACGAAGATCGTCGTAGACTCCCCCACCGGCATCGATGCCTTCGGGTTGTCAACCCCAGTCACTCGTACCCGAGAAGTCTCTAACAACTGGCGGGCATGACTACGTGAACGGGCTAATCCCCGTTGAACTAGGGCAAGATCAAGACGCATTATTCGGCGAACTTAAAAACTGCTGGAGGGCGTTCTGTGCTTCCTTGAGCACCTGCGGATGATCCTCGAGAGGTTGGCCAACAAGGCCCGCAACCTTCTGCAACACCTCATCCACAGCGGCGTCACCAGTCATCGGGGGCTGGGAATTCTCAGAACTCATGGCATAACTCTACTGGGCAGTCCGGGTTTTTGCCGATTGGCCAGCTAGGCTGATATCTAAGACATCACCCAATGTTTCTTTCTCCTAGATGGGCCCACTATGGACACACCGCTGGTCTTCATAAAGCCGAGCATGGATCACATCGACGAAATAGCGTCCTTTCGCTGCGAGATGCTTGAGTCCGGCGGACCTTTTCATGGGGTGAACGGGCTGCAGGTCTATGAGAATCTTTGTGAGTGGATTGAGTACTGTCAGCGCTTAGAAGACCCCGAGAATCTGCCACCTGATCGAGTGTTAGCCGAGCAGTTCATGTTGGTACGCGAAGGTGAACGCCGAATCCTAGGGATGGCCAATGTACGCCACGAACTCAATGACTATCTTCGGGAGTACTCGGGCCATATCGGGTACGGAGTCCGTACCTCAGAGCGAAATCAGGGATACGCCAAGGCCATGCTCTCCATGTGTCTGGCCAGGTGCGCTGAATTGGGAATTGACCAGGTTCTGGTCACCTGCACCACCAATAACGACTACTCCAGGAAGACGATTCTGGCTCATGGAGGAGTCTTTGAGCGTACGGCCCGCGAGGGTGAGAAGGTCACAGAACGCTACTGGATCACCGTGAGCTGAACCATTCCCGTGTTGACCACTAGGTATTGAACATCGTTCAGTGATCAGCCTAGACTGAGAATGTGAATCTCACCAGGGATCAGATCGTCACCGCAGCTCTGGGCATCCTCGATGCCTATGGCTTACCTGATGTGTCTATGCGACGGATTGGATCCACCCTCGGGGTTCAACCCAGCGCTTTGTACTGGCACTTCACCTCCAAGCAGGAACTCCTAGCAGCGATGGCAGAAGTCATTCTTGGCGACCTTCCCCAGTTCAGCCATGGTGACTTTTCCCGGATTGCACCGTGGGCAGCCCGTTTCCATGCCCTGCTGACACGTCACAAAGACGGGGCAGAACTGGTGTGGTCTGTGCTATGCCTGGGAACATGGGAAGACAGTATCGGATACCAGGTCGAGCAGGGTTTGTGCGCTTGCGGAGTCAGAGCAGAATTCGCCCGCACCGGGGCTGCGGGTATCTTGCATCTGGTTCTCGGGCGGGCCTTCGATGACGATCAGCGTGCGCAAGCCGTCCGTCTGGGCGTGGTGTGTGAGCCGGACTCATCCGATCGCGCACAAGCACTCGATGATGCCATCGCCATCTTTGTTGCTGGCTTGCAGGCGCGCTCATGTTAAGCCTGTTTACCCCTGGAAATTCCCTGATTCACAGAACTCCTGCCTGGGTAAAACTGCTGATGCTTGCAATCCTGGGAACAACCGCAATGCTGATCTCCTCCGCGATCATCCTTGGTGCGGGTCTGGCTCTGATCGCGCTGGGCTACATCACAGCCCGCGTCCCGTGGCGGTTGGTGTGGCGAATCTCGCGGATGGTAGTGCTCTTCGTCGGATTGATCGCCGCTGTTCAATGGCTGTTCATGTCAGCCCACAGTGGTCTGGTTGTGGGACTGAGGATTACCATCTTGGTCACAGCAGCCAACCTCCTGACTCTCACCACATCGATGACCGACCTCATCTCTGCGGTCGAAACGTGGCTGAAACCTCTAATGCGCGTGGGGGTACGCCCCGACCGGGTGGGTATCGCTATTGCCTTAACCCTGCGTTTTATCCCCGTCCTCATTGAGCAAGGTAGGTGTATCCGCGAAGCCCAGGCAGCCAGGGGGGTCAAGGCTCGTTTCACCTACCTAGTCCCGCTGATCATCCGAACTCTTCGTATGGCTGATGGGGTTGGCGAGGCCCTTGAAGTACGAGGAGTGAGTTGAGGGGTGGTACTGGACAGTGCAGTTTTCCCCGGAGTAAAGTAACTGAACAGTGTTCAGGATGGAAGGATAGGATGAAAGCCAGAGACCTTGCCCTGATCGCCTTGTTTGCTGGGCTCACAGCAGCCCTAGGTCTCACCCCGGTGATCCCTCTGCCGATCCTCGGGATCACCTTTGCCCTTCAAACCCTCGGAATGCTGCTTGCCGGAGGTGTTCTGGGTGCAAAACGCGCCGCCTTAGCCATGCTGCTGGTGCTGGCCCTGGTCGCCATAGGACTACCCGTACTCACCGGAGGTCAGGGCGGCCTCGGAAAGTTTGTCGGGCCAACAGCAGGTTTCATCTGGTCCTGGCCGCTCGGAGGGCTCATCGTCGGGGCACTGATTGAACGATGGTGGACCACACTCACCTTCCTCACAGCCTTTATCGCTGCCTTACTCGGATCAGTGAGTCTGTATTTGCTGGGGCACACCTGGCTGAGCGTCTCATTGGGGATTCCTGTCGACACCGCCATGTGGACATGGGTGCTCTATCTGCCCGGAGATATCCTCAAGTCCATCCTGGCCGGCGTCATCATCGTAAGTGTCAAAAAGGCCTACCCCCTGATCAACCCGCACCAGAAAGAATCACCATGATCCACTTTGATGCGGTCAGCCATGCCTATGGGGAGCGGAGTGTGCTCACGGAAATCTCTGTGGAACTCACCGAACACCGAATCGGGGTCATCGGAGGCAATGGTTCCGGAAAGTCCACGCTGGCTCGACTCTGCAACGGCCTGATCATTCCAACCTCAGGTACGGTGACTGTGCGCGGGCACAACACCAAGAAAGACCTAGCCAAGGTACGCCGCCTGGTGGGGTTTGTCTTCCAAGACCCGGATCTGCAGATCATCATGCCCACGGTTGAAGAAGACCTAGCTTTCTCCCTGCGCCCGCAACGCCTACCTCACGATCAGGTGCAAGCCCGAGTGGACCTCTGGCTGAAAAAATTTCACCTTGATTCTCACCGTACCCACCCAGCACACCTGCTCTCTGGGGGGCAAAAACAACTCCTAGCCATTGCTGCCATCCTCATCACTGAACCCGAGATCCTGATCTTTGATGAACCCACAACCCTGTTGGATCTCAAGAACACCCGCATCGTGATGAATCTCATCGCAAGCCTTGACCAACAAGTCATCGTTGTCACCCATGATCTGGACTGTCTGGCTAGCTTCGACCGTGTCATCGTTGTCGACAACGGCCGCATCGTTGCTGATGGACGCCCAGATGAGGCAATTACTTTCTATCAACACCTGATCTCCCAATCAGGACTAGACTGATAGCTACCAGGACAGACGAAGGAGGGCGACATGGATTGGGTAGTTCTTTCCGCAACGGGGCGATTGGCGCGGGTGAAACTTGAAGAGTCTCCATGGAAGGCTCGGGCAACTCAGCCAAATACTAGGGTCGACCATGATGTGATCGCCTCGACTGCACCAGCGGTCGGGGGCGAAGTTGGAGCTGTGACAGCCTCAGGTACGGCGTACCTGATCAATGCTGATGCATGCGAGGAATTGGCCCCTGGAGGCCCGTGGTCGCTATGGAACGGACATCTAGCCGACTCTTTGGTGGCCGCTGGTGAGCATGTCGTCGGCTTGTTCAGCCTGGATCTTGATGCTCCCCCACTAGCTTTGGCAACTCGAGAAGGGGTTGTGAAAAGGGTCGTCCCTGAATACAAGGGCTGGGATTCCTGGGAGGTCATGGCTGTCAAAGACGGCGACCAGATTGTCGGTGCTGCCCATGCATCAGACACCGATGAACTCGCTTTCGTCACCGTGGAGGCCCAGTTACTGCGCCTTTCTGCCCGTGAAGTACGCCCGCAGGGCCGCGCTGCCGGCGGTATGGCTGGGATCAAGCTCGCTCCAGGCTCTGATGTGATCTTCTTCACCGCCGTGGCCAAGGATGATCGAGACGATGCCATCGTAGCTACGCTGGCTTCGGGCGGGGATTCGGCTGCCACGATGAAGATCACTCCTTTTTTAGACTATCCTGCCAAAGGCCGTGCCACTTCAGGTGTACGTACTCACAGATTCTTGAAGGGCCAAGATCATCTGGGTCTGGCCTGGGTCGGCATTCCTCCAGTACGGGCCTGCGACTCCACCGGTGCGCCGCGTAATCTTCCCAGTGCCCAGGATCGCCGAGACGCAACCGGATCCAAGGTCTACGGGCCCTTCTACGCCTTTGGATAAGCCACTGCCGGGGCAAGTAGAGCGCTGAGATCGGACCCAATAAACGTGGGATGCCGATTGGGTGTAGCCTGAGCAAGATCGTCCATGGAGTGTGATCCGGATAAGACAAACAACGAGTCCCAGCCGGCATTGTTGGCTCCCTCAATATCGGTATCGAGACGGTCCCCGACGAAGAGCATCCTCGTACCTCCAAGGCGCACAACAGTTTCGTCCAGAAGTGGGCGGGCTGGTTTTCCTCCCATGATCGGGGTTCGCCCGACCAGTGCTTGAGACATCGCCTGGATGATGCCGCCCATGCCGATCGCAAGTCCATCCGGGGTGGGGCGGTTGAAGTCGTTGTTGCAGGCATACCACGCGGCCCCTGCTTGAACAGCGAAACACCCCTGGTTGAGGTCCTCCCATGTCAAGCCTGGGTGGTAGCCAACGCAGATGGCT
The DNA here is from genome assembly GCA_009781325.1 of Propionibacteriaceae bacterium. GTDB lineage: Bacteria > Actinomycetota > Actinomycetes > Propionibacteriales > Propionibacteriaceae > WQYJ01. Next base: position 9,095 of record WQYJ01000070.1, read on the forward strand.
GCCGTACTGGACGAACGCTGAGTGACCGGGTGTAGGCCCACGCCTGCAATCTCATCGGCTAGGGCTTGGGTTCCCAGGACATAGACCTCTGCTCCCAACGGAAGCCCCGCAGACATGATCCGGGCTGTAGCTTGAGCTGATGTCACGACATCTGCCGGGTCAGCCTCAATTCCCAGTGCAGTGAGGTGATCAGCAACCTCGGTGGGGGTACGCTGGGCGTTGTTCGTCACAAAGCCAACATGGATTCCGCGGCGATGAAGTTCAGA
>WQYJ01000071.1 GCA_009781325.1 Propionibacteriaceae bacterium
GCCTCGCGAGATTGCTCAAGAGATCGTTGACCAAGTCGACCTCGAGGATCTGTGTGAGCCCCTAGAGATCGCTGGGCCCGGTTTCATCAATATCCGCATCCGCCCGGAACGCCTCGCGCAGAACATCACTGAAATCTTGGCTGACCCTCACTGCGGAATCACCCAAACCACACAGCCAGATGTCGTCATCGTTGACTATTCGGCACCCAATGTTGCCAAGCCTATGCATGTCGGCAACCTACGCTCGACGATCATCGGGGACTGCCTGGTACGCGTACTGCGGGCAACCGGCAACACTGTTATCGGCCAGAACCACATTGGAGACTGGGGAACCCAGTTTGGGATGCTGGTCGAACAAATACTCTTCGAGGGAATCGATGCATCCACCCTCACCTTGGAAACCTCCGTCGAACTCTACAAGCGGGGGCAGGCACACTTCCGCGACGACCCGGAGTTCGCCCAGGCTGCCCGCAACCGTGTGGTCTCCCTGCAATCCGGCGATCCCACCACCCTGGCTATCTGGTCGACACTCATCGAGGTCTCCAAAGCCGGGTTCAACCGCGCGTACGCTCGACTCGGCGTACTCTTAACAGACGATGACTTAGCCGGGGAGTCCATCTACAACTCCATGCTCGATGCTGTAGCCGAGGATCTCCAGGCCCAAGGCATCGCAACCATGGATGCCGGTGCGCTGTGTGTCTTCCTATCCGGAGATGACTCGCCTCTGATCGTACGCAAGTCTGACGGTGGGTACGGCTACTCCGCCACCGACCTAGCCGCCATCCGCTACCGCATCTGTGACTTGGGGGCCACCAGGCTGATCTATGTTGTCGGCTCACCGCAGTCCCACCACTTCGCGCAGATATTCGCCACCGCCCGGCTTGCCGGATGGCTGACCGACAAGGTTCGTGCAGAACATGTCGGTTTCGGTTCGGTTCTGGGCAGCGACGGCAAGATGTTCAAGACCCGCGACGGAAAAGCCGTCACCCTGGACACCCTGTTGGATGCTGCGGAAGAGGTCGCCTCACCCGAGGTTGCTATGGCGGCGGTGGAGTACGCCGATCTGTCGAATGCTCTTCACAAAGACTATGTCTTCGATGTGAACCGTATGACAGCTACCACCGGCGACACCGGACCATACCTCCAGTACGCCCATGCCCGAGTCTCCCAGATTCTAAGGCGCGCCCTCGCCGATGGAGACCAGATCCACGACGAGTCCGCCCAGATCACCGAATTGGCTGAACCAGCAGAGCAAATGGTGGCTCTGACTCTGACGCGCTTCCCGTCGATCGTGGATGAGGTCGCGCAAACCCTGCAGCCTCACAAGCTCTGCGGATACCTCTTCGAGTTGGCCACCCAACTATCGACCTTCTATGAGCAGTGCCCCGTACTGAAGAGTGAGGCTCGTGCTTCGCGCTTGGTTCTCTGCCGCGCGACCCAGAAAGTCCTGGCTGCTGGGCTGGAGCTGCTCGGTATCCAGGCGCCGGAGTCGATGTGAACCTCACCCCAGCCCCCTGGAAACCGCGTACTGTCGCGGGAGTGATCGACGTGGGGATTGTCTTTGGGTACGTGGTTGTCCTCGGCATGGTGATCGCCGTCATCTTCCCCATGTTGACAGGGCCGACATCCATCCTTATCGGAAGCATCATGGCTATACTCCTGATCGAAGTACCTATCGGCATCTGGTGGTGGCGTCAGGAGTCAACGAAGGGTGACACCCTGGGAAAGAGATTCGCAGGGGTGTTCGTGGTCAATGCCGCCACGAAGAAACCAGCTACATCAGCCGAATGTGCGATCCGGGTCATCGCCAAGCTCCTGCCATGGGTGATCGTACACATCATGATTCTTATGTCGACAGACCCAGTGATGGGTCATCAGTGGTGGCCACTTCCCTGTCTGTTTCTGAGTGCGGCTATCGGGGCAGCATCCTTGGGCTCCGCCTATGTCCGCAGCGACCACCGCGCCTGGCACGACTTGATTGCCGGCACCCAAGTGGTTTCCAACTGATCGGATCAGGTTCAACCTTGACTGATGAGCGTTCACACTACATACTCGAACTTAGCAACTCGACCATTCGAACGAACCGCATTTTTGTTTGGAGGGACCATACGGGTACGTCTAAATGCGGACGTTGGCGGTTCGTTCACTATGATTGATATGTCCAAATACCTCGACGGCCAATGAGAAGGAAGTGATGTGAACTTATCATCCCTGCTCGGAGGCTGGGTAATCGCTGGCGGGACACTGATGTGTCTGCTGGTTTTTGCCATGACATGGTTTAGGACCCGCCGTGATCGCCCTCTTGTTCGCTACCAGCGATTGCAGCGCATCGAGGCTATCACCCAAGCATCCCGCATCGGCTCAGCCGTCATCGGGTTAACTGCCGCCATATTTGTCACTGTCTTCACCCCCAACCAGCAGGCCATCCTGATTGCGCCAAGCCTGTGGGCCCTGGTGACGATGATCGGCATCGTCGTAACAGATCACATCCTTCTGGGCCGCCCGGCAGTCCCCGCGGGCACCGAAGCACGCCGCGGGACAGTCCTGAATCTTCTTCCCTGGCGGCTACTGCTTGTCTTGGCATTGATGGTCAGTATCATCGTGTACGGAGCACGCTGGGCTGCCGGTCAGGCCGCCATCGACGGACGAAGCCGGGTTTACAGTTGGGTCCTTGATGGGGTTTTCGACTGGGGGCGTTCAGCATTTTTCCCTGGAAGGTTCTACACCCTAGGTCTTGCGTTCACGGTTCCCGTTGTCCTCGCTGCTACGGTGGGCGGGATCATTGTTGTCTTTAAGCGTCCACTTTTCCTTCCCAGCCCCAAGTACCTCGCACTGGACTATGGGCTTCGCCGTCGTACGATTCGTGACATTGTCTTGGTGTCCCTGGGGGCAGTCAGTCCAGTCGTGGCTATGATGTGCCTGAGCATCGCCTGGACCTACGGGAGCTTGGGCCCTGGTTCGCCTGAGCACACTCTCATCGTGGCGCTGTCCTCGGTACTCGCCGCCTCGGGGTTGGTTGTGTCCTTCTGGATCCTGGCTAATCTCATCATCCTGCCGCGCGTTGAAGAAGAGCTCTACCTGCTGACTCCTGACCAAATCACTGAGGAGGAACGGATCGAGGTTTCCAGCAGTGGGCGGATACAGTGGGGTCCGGCTAAGGGCGTACGCAAGGAGACTAAAGAAATCGTACGCAAGGAGCCGATCGCAGCCATGCCCGGCGCAGCGGTGTTCACCAGTATGGTCATCAAACCTCCGGCATTGGTTGAACCGCTGCCAGTTGCCGACGCTGACATGGCCGACATCACCATCGATGCCCCGTTGGAGGTGGAATCAGAGGTCTTCGGGGATACCGTCGATGCTCCGCTCACCTTGGATGCGGTTGAGGGTGAAGGTGCCGTTGAGATCCCGCCAGAGACTGAGGCCGATGCTGAGGCTGGCGCTGATAGCGGTGCTGATGCTGAGGTTGAGCCAGTCCCAGTTGAAATGACGATGGCGGACGCATCCCCAGGTGATCTGACCATGGCTGAAACAGTTTCCGGTGATGACCTCATGGTCACAGAAACCGAATCTAGCGAGCCAGCGGATCCCTTCGCTTCCTTGGAAGAGATGGAGATTACACCCGTTGATGATCAGTCAGTCACGGCTTACCCTGCGCCATTGACCCAGCCCACATCAACCACAGAACACCCGGCGATCGAATTGGTTCCCGTGAATGAACCACCGACGCAGACCGCGCCTGGACTTCTCGATTCTTCTCTCACGGCTGCGGCACAGCACCCGGCCACTGCTGGTGTTGAACTCTCGATTATCGATGATGAGCCGAGCGACCTCTTTTTCGGAATCAGCGAGGCGGCTCCGCTTGCGGGCCCCAGCTTCTTAGCTGCGCCTACTGTTGCCGCGGACAATCCAGTTCTTCCGCCCGGGGACACCCCTGGTTTCTTTTCGCGTATTCGCTCGAAGCTTCAACGACCGAAGGTTTCCGAGGATGGGAGTGTCCAACAGTCGCCGCCGGTTTGGCGAAGCCTCTTCACCGCTGGGTCTGCCCCAGAACAACCAGCTCCGACGGCCGCCTTGCCTTGGATTCCTCTTGACAAGTCAAGCCCCCAGTGGAGGGCAGCAACAAGTGAGCTTGAGACTCCGCCGGTCGAACCAGCACCCATCCAAACTGCCGCACCGAAACCCCCCGTACGCATCCGCAAGCTTCGTCCGATCGCGCAGATCAAGCCTCCTCCTGCCGAACCGCCGAAATTCATGGACAGGATCAGGAACACCACCCCCGCAGAAACTGGTCAGCCCGACGAGATTCAGGCAACCGCATCGAAGCGTTCCTTCTCCACGAAGAAGCGGCCCCCTGCTCCCATCCAGAAGAGGCAAAACTAATCTTCTTCCTGTTCGGCAATGGGTGGAAGTTGGTATGAGGTACGCTACTGATTATGAGCAATTCCGCCGCATATGAGGATTCAGGGGTACCCCTAATCCACCGATCGCTGCCGTTGCGAGCGGCATCCGATGGGTGCGATGGCAAGGCGGCCGATGGCGAGGCAGGCTGGACGCCTGCCGAGCATCGGCAACGCAGCCAGGGTGGCCATCGGGAGTCGCGTAGCAGGCATGGATCGGTGGATTCGGGGATACGTGTCCGCGTACCGGCGAAGATCAATCTTGCATTGATGGTTGGCCGCCAGCGCAGTGACCAGTATCACGAGTTGGCTACGCTCTTCCAGGCGGTTTCTCTGTATGACGACATTACTGCTTCCTCTTCGTCGGACGGTATCACCTGTGAGGTTCTTGGTGCAGAAGCGCACAAGATCGGGGTTGGGGATGACAACCTTGCTGTCCGGGCAGCCAAACTCCTCCAGGAAATCTACGGGATCACTGAAGGGGTGCATCTGGTCATTGACAAGCGGATTCCTGTGGCAGGTGGGATGGCTGGAGGGTCTGCGGATGCTGCCGGTGCTCTGCTGGCTTGCGCACGATTCTGGGAACTGCGGATTCCGGTCAATGAGCTGATGGAGTTGGGTGCCCAGTTGGGAGCCGACGTACCCTTCCCACTGATGGGCGGTTGTGCTGTCGGCCTGGGCCGCGGGGAATCGCTGACACCGGCACTATGCCGGGGAGTCTTCCATTGGGTGCTGGCCTTTTCAACCTCTCATCTGTCCACTCCAGAGGTCTTTCGCCGTTTCGATGAGATTACCGCGCCGCATTCTATTCCGGCGATCCCACAGGTATCCCAGGAGTTGATGATGGCCCTGATCTCCGGCGATCTCGATCGCGTAGGCGAGCTGCTGCTTAATGATCTATCGCAGGCTTCATGCTCACTATTGCCTGAACTCCACACCACCCTACGCGCCGGTCGGGAGGCTGGATGTCTAGGAGCCATCATCTCCGGCTCCGGCCCCACCATCGCCTTCCTCACCAAGAGCGAATCTGCCGCCGCCGACCTAGGAGTCACCCTCTCATCCCTAGGCATCGCCCGAGACATCCGTCTCGTCACCGGCCCAGTAGGCGGAGCCCACTTCCTAGAAGACTAAGCGGCCCACCGGCTAACTTGGCTTGTGACAATAGGGACCCAACCCCCGGTCATCCTGCCGCCAGGCAGGACCCCCGGCAGCCGACATAGGGTCTTGGGTTGCGCTGACTAGTTCGAGTCCATACGTTACCCACCGGTCATCCTGCCGCCAGGCAGGACCCCCGGCGGCCGAACTAAGGACTTGGGTTGCGCTGACTTGTTCGAGTCCATACGTTACCCACCGGTCATCCTGCCGCCAGGCAGGACCCCCGGCGGCCGAACTAAGGACTTGGGTAAAGATCTACCCCTAGTCCCTACGCTTGCCACCGGGCGTCCTGCCTGCGGCAGGATGACCGGGTGGTAAAAAACTACGCGGGGGCGTGACAAAAAGGACCGTCACCACTGTCCCACCGCAAGGCGTACCCCTAAGCGAATTTGGTGGTTTACTTGTCTTATGAGCGGCATGGGTATGGGTGGCGGCCGAGGTCGGGCCGCCCGCATCTCTTCCGGGGATGTGGATGCGCAGAAGGCGCTCAACGCGGCTGCTCCGAAGGTGGCCAATCTGGGCAAAAGGATTATGGCTCTCTTCAAGCCGTACATACGAGCCATTGTCCTGATGATCATTCTGGTGTTGTTCACAGCGCTCATCTCAGTCTTTCCTCCGCTGATTACGCAGAGAATCTTCGATGAAGGGCTCTTTGGGCCCGATGGCGTAGACATGCCCCACTTGATTAACCTGCTTATTTGGATGGTCGGTTTGCTGCTGATCTCCAACTTCGTCGGAATCTGGCAGAACTGGCTGACATCAAAAACAGGCAACCGCGTGATGGGGGACATGCGAGTTAAGCTCTTCGACCATCTCCAGCAGATGGAATTGGCATTCTTCACCCGGACAAAGACCGGTGTCATTCAATCACGGCTTGCCAACGATGTCGGCGGGGTGGCTACCGTACTGACGAACACAGTGTCGTCGGTGGTCGGAAACACTGTCACAGTTATCGCCGCTGCGGTGACCATGTTCATCCTCAGTTGGCAGTTGACCCTGATTGCATTTCTGCTGATGCCGATCCTTGTCATCGTTCAGCGGCGAGTGGGTACGATCCGTGCCCGTGTAGCAGCCGAGACCCAAGAATCCCTGTCAACCATGACAGCCATCACCCAAGAAGCCCTGTCAGTATCAGGGATCCTGTTGGCAAAGTCCTTCGGGCGGGCCAAGGATGAGTCAGATCGGTATTCGAAGGAGAACGATAATCAGATTGCCCTCCAGGTAAAGCAGATGATGACTGGGCAGTGGTTCTTCGCTCTGGTCCAAGTTTTCGTCTCCTTGCTCCCGGCTCTGATCTACTTGTTGTCAGGGTTTTTCATCACCCGCGGCCAAGTTATTATCACTGCTGGAACCTTGGTTGCCTTCACTGCTGTTCAGGCCCGTCTGCTGATGCCCATGATGGGATTGCTGCGGGTAGCACTGGACTTGCAGACTTCCAGGGCCCTCTTCGCTCGCATCTTTGAGTATCTGGACATGACCCCGTCAATCCAAGACTCACCGGATGCCCATGAGGTCAACGAGGATCGCATCGGTGAGCTTGAATTCCGCAGTGTCGTCTTTCGCTATCCCGATGCCCGCCAGGATGAGCGCCCCACTCTGGGCAACGTCAGCTTTAGGATCAACCCTGGGGAGTTCGTCGCTTTCGTGGGTCCCTCGGGTGCTGGGAAAACAACAGTGGGATACCTGATCGCCCGCCTCCATGAGGTCGAATCTGGCCAGGTGCTGTTTGCCGGTGATGACGTACGCGACTTGACTAATATTTCGCTGATCGATCACATCGGAATCGTCTCCCAGCAGGCTTATCTCTTCCATGACTCTATCGCGGCGAATTTGCGGTACGCCAAGCCCGACGCTACCGATGAGGAGCTTCGGGAGGCCTGTGCCCAAGCCAATATCCTGGCGACCATCGATGCTATGCCGCAGGGGATGGAGACAGTAGTCGGTGAACAGGGATACCGCTTATCCGGAGGGGAGCGCCAACGCCTCGCCATCGCCCGAGTGATCTTGAAGGATTCACCTGTATTGATCCTCGATGAAGCCACCTCTGCCCTCGACACTGTCTCTGAACGAATAGTCCAAGAGGCCCTCGACCAAGCCAGCAAGAATCGTACGACAGTCGCGATCGCACATCGCTTGTCCACAGTTCAGAATGCGACAAGAATCATCGTTCTGAGGGCTGGGGAGATAGTCGAAACAGGAACTCATAGTGAGCTTATTGCCCTTGATGGTCTTTATGCTGCTCTGTATAGAGAGCAGGATCTTGATCCAGACTGAGGAGGTGTTAAGGGGGGCAAGGGGACGTGTGACAGAGCGGCTGACATGACTAACCCAAAACCCTCAGCCAACCCCCGGTCGAGGTGTGGACTTGAAGAAGGACAGTCTTACCACAGACCCTAAGCCAACCCCGGTCATCCTGCCGAAGGCAGGACCCCCGGCAGCCGACGTATGGACTTGAAAAAGACAAGTCTTACCACAGACCCTAAGCCAACCCCCCGGTCATCCTGCCGCCAGGCAGGACCCCCGGCAGACGACGTATGGACTTGAAGAAGACAAGTCTTACCACAGACCCTACGTCAGCTGCCGGGGGTACTGCCTTCGGCAGCATGACCGGGGGGTTGACGTATGGACTTGAAAAAGACAAGTCTTACCACAGACCCTACGTCATCCTGCCGGGGGTACTGCCTTCGGCAGCATGACCGGGGGTTGGGTTGGTCATGTATCCGGTAGGACTGGGTACGTGCTGTGATCGGCTACCGCTACGGTGACTGTGGAGACATCGACGTAATAGCTGGAATAGTTATCCGGGTCCAGCAGGACAGTGAACTGAAGGTAGGGTGACGAGTCTTCGTACTGGAGATTGACCCCGTGCATTCCGCGCATCCAGTCCAGTGTGAACTTTGCATCTCGGGTCACTTCGGGACTGACAAATTTGTGAGTGGTTTTGGTCTCCGGGTCATACCATTTGCAGATGATTTCATAGGCGATAGATGCGTATCCCTCGCGGTCATAATGGTTTTCCTTCAGTTCGACCATTCTGGCGCCAACTTTGCGGCCATGCTTTTTCAGGTAGGACAGTCGTTCCTTTTCCTTGATCATCTTAAAACCAGCAAGACCGGCTATTGCAGCCCCGATGAGAACAAATCCCCCGGAGATGAAGACCGGCTCCATTCCCATGTCTCGTCTCATTATCCAGAAGAGAACAGTGAAAAGTGCGCCGAGACACGTAACGAGAAGTCCAACAATGAGAAACACCACCCACTTCATCACAGTGCCGCCATCCTGCAGCCTCAACTGATACATGCCACTCCTTTGTGATTTCCTCTTACTAGCATAGACGCTCTGGATGTATGGCGGGTGTGGCAAGGGGGACGAATAACTTAGCCCCCGGTCATCCTGCCGTCAGGCAGGACCCCCGGCAGCCGACGTAGGGTCTGAGGTAAAGCTTGTCTTCCTCAAGTCCATACGTCAGCCGCCGGGGGTCCTGCCTGCGGCAGGATGACCGGGGGTGGGCTTCGGGTCTGCGGGTAGGTCTCTACCCAAGTCCATACGTCAGCCGCCGGGGGTCCTGCCTGCGGCAGCATGACCGGTGGATGGGATGTCCGTCCCCCTTGTCACATCGTCC
>WQYJ01000072.1 GCA_009781325.1 Propionibacteriaceae bacterium
ATTAGGGAACATTCTTGAGGCTGTCACCGCGCGTCAGCCTGAGTTAACTCAGGTCTGTTCCGACTTCCTGGATTCAATCCCAGCCACATTAGAAGCAGTTGGGTACCCGGATCTCCGTAGCCCCTACCTCGTAATGCGCACTCCTAGCAATGAGCTTGCGGAAGAAGAATGATCCTTGATCAGACTTCGCGCGATGCTTGAACGCATCAAGCCGAATCATTGGAACCGTTTCCCTGATGTTGGTCTCCTGCTGATGTTGTCCCTTGATACCGGAATATTGTCCCCTCAACTTCACGTTCTCTCTGGGTTCCCGCGTTGATCAACCGTTGGCGCCTATCCTTGCACTGATTACCTGGGGTAAGGGATAGGGGTGTTCTTGCGGGAGGAGCGATGGATCGGATTCAACTTTGGGATGGAGTGTCTGGATAAAATCCGTGATGTCTTCGATTTGGACGGTCCATTCATCGACGTAGTTGGCAAGGATGTGACCACTGAGGCCGATTTGGAGAGAGCGATATGGGAGGGGCGCTCCTGTGATCGTACGTTCTGGATCCCATTGGATTCGTACAGGAGAATCTTTGAGCAAAGCTTTCCATGATTGCTGACTGTCGTAGTGGTTCTCATCGAAGTGGCTGAGCACAGCTAGGCTCAAGGCTTCCTCGAAACCTTTGCGGGTCATCGTGATTGCCAGGACATGTTCTTGACCCGGTTTCGTCGCCCATCCGCTTCGATACATCATCCATAGGAAAGATGGTTTGATCCAGGACATACGATGCAAACCGAAGGGAGGCACGAAGCGATTAGCTGCTATGGCTGGAATAGCAATCTCGGGACAATATGCCTGGTAGACGGTGATGGTGTCATCATCAAACACAGCCCGTACCTGATGGAGGGGATAGTCAACATTTGTGCTCATGATTCTTCTAGCTTAGCGGGCATGCCCAGGGGCTGGTTGGTGTGTCAGGGATTCAACGTGCCAGAGGGCCTGGCCCCATGGCATGGGACCCAGATCGTGCCATTTGAACAGGCCCGCATGGTGTTCCAACTCACATGGACGACTTGTCACAAGTGCTGATGATAATCCTGAGCTCCATGCAACACCCGAAGGACTGACACTTCATTGTCGGCGACACGAACTCGGAAGAATATGCGATAGCGCCTATATACATGAAGTCGAATACCGGTGTCTTCATATCCGGAGACAAGCGGAAAGGCTTCTGGAAATACACTTAGGACTTCCGTAGCCTTCCTCAATTCATGCATGAAAGAAATAGCTCGTGTTGGATTGTCTTGAGCAATGTAGTCACCGATTCTTAGCATGTCATTCTTGGCAATTGGAAGAATGATGACCTTCATCAGGCACCAATCATCGCTGAATACCTTGCCTCAAGCTGATCAAAGACCAACTGAGCTGGTTCACCTTTGTGATCCCGTTCTTCAACCAACGCTTGGTCCAATGCTGCACAGAGGAGCGCACGTTCACGTTCGCGGTCCTGAACAAGCCGTACTCCTTCGCGAAGAACTTCACTCTTCGATCCGTATCGCCCCTGGGCGACAAGATCGGTGACATATCCCTCGAGACTTGAACCAAGTTCAGCGCTAATCATAGCCATAATCTAACCGTTCTTATCAATATTTATCAAGTGATTCTTCTGACACTGTCCTTTGTTTCTTCTCACTTGGGTCTTGCTTTGCAGCATCAACACACAAATGTCATCAAGAGATCAGAATCTCACTGTTGAATCCAGTATCTCCCCTGCCTCCGACATTTTTTGTAGTCACATTCATGCCATGAAGATGGTTCGATTGGCATATGCTGAGGCTTATCTCTATCTTGCGGATTCTCACGTTTAATGTGAGAATAGATCATATGTCGATTAGTTCGCCTGAGGTAACCCGTGTACGCGCTGCCCAATCTGCGGATTGGGCCCTGTCGCGCGGAAAGGCATCGCTGACCACCAGTGAGGTAGCAGACTTACTAGGGGTTCCAGTCTCTCAAGTCCCCCAGCGCCTGATGGTGCCTAAGCAGCGTGGTGAGTGGATTGCGCCTGCACGAGGCTTGTGGGTTCCCGTACCACCAGAATTTCGGGGTTGGAACGGGTCACCCGCAGTCGAGTTCATCTCTGCGCTCATGGCTCACTTGAATGTGAGCTACTATGTGGGTTGGCTTGCAGCAGCGGCGACTTATGGTGCAACTCACCAAGCAGCACAGGTGACTAATATCGCTACATCGCGGCTCGTCCGAGATCGCACAATTGGAAGAGCAGATCTGCATTTCCATACCCGTGACAACATCACCCGCCTACCCACGAGGCAGTTGATGTCTCGTAGCGGAGCGTACCTAGTCTCCACTCCTGAGGTGACAGCACTAGACCTAGCCACCGATCTCACCCTGGCTGGTGGCCTTGATAATGCAGCGACTGTCATTGTTGACTTGGCAAATGAGGTCGGGCTGACAGACGAGACCCTCGTCAGCCTTGGCGACCTTTACCCAGATGCCAGTATTCGCCGGGTTGGCTGGATCATCGAGGAGCATACCGACTACAGGCTTGATGTCGTCGCGAGAAGGGTTGCTGATGGTTCACAAAGCCCAGCCCGTCTTCATCCGAGACTGGCACTCAGCGGAGCTCTGGACTCTAGGTGGAAACTACGGTTGAACACAGGCGTAGAGGTAGAGTGACCCATGTTGTCCGTTAATGACATTGCAGTCTGGGGTATCACCCATCCATGGGCTAACGCTGACCAAGTCGAACAAGACCTGCTACTTTCCCGCTCCATGTGCGCCATCGCTGAGCATCCATACCTGGGGTCTGAGCTACTTTTCAGAGGCGGCACGGCTCTGCATAAGCTCCATCTACCTCAGTCACTTCGTTACAGCGAGGATCTGGACTATGTACGCACAACAATGGGTGGAATTGCCCCACTCACCGGAGCACTGCTCGACTTGGGCCAAGACCTTGGCTTCCAGGTCAAGTCCAAGATCTCCGAATACCCAAAGGTTTTTTGGCGTACGACAAGTCAAGCTGGTAATCCGCTTCGCCTCAAAATTGAGGTCAACACCTACGAGCGCTCACCTGCCATGCCTGCTATCCACATTCCCTTCAACGTCAACTCCCCATGGTGGACGGGAGGAGCCGAAATTGGCACATTTCAACTCCCAGAACTCATCGCTACCAAGCTGAGAGCGCTCTACCAAGGCTCTAAAGGCCGGGACTTGTTCGACATCTGGCTCGCACTCACCATGACCGCCCTTGACCCAACCCAAGTTCTGACAGCCTTTCCACTGTATAGACCTACTGGCAATACGAGCGACAGAGCCATAACGAATCTGCAAGCGAAACTCGCAACTCCCGATTTTCGATACGATCTTGACCAACTCGCCAACCAATCACCTGTCACATATGATCCCTACGAGGCGGGGAAGATAGTCACAAAAGCGCTTCTGAGCCAAATCTCCTAACTGGAAGAGCCTGTGGACAAAACGTGCATGCCATGGGGCCGGTTCAATCTGGCACGACCTTGCCTCATTGTCTGACTTGCATGTCATACTAAGATCAGGTCAAGAGTGACGGTCGCCAATCCTCTGGAGTTGGCCGTCCGGCAACCGACACCCGCGTCGGTGCCTTCCAGGGAAGACCTGGCCGTGGGCAACCGCTGCACGGTCACGCGGGGTCCGGTCAGGATCCCTGACTGAGAGAGGCATACCATGCCACAGAACTCCCCTCAGGCGATGAAGTTATCGGCAAAAACCATTCTCCTGCTCGCTCCCATGGTTGATAGTCGCACGGGTGTAAACCTGGCTGGAGTCGAGCTGCGACCATCTGATTCCCCAGTGATCCTCCACATCCCACATGCCGGACTTGCCTGGCCAGATGACGGTACGCAGTTCCCCGACTACCGGCGGCTAGCGTACGAGATGAGGCTCATGGCTGACCTCCATGTTGATCACATCGCTAGGATTGTGGATCGCCTTCTTTGTGAACGCGGCGCCGCACCTGCGAATCGATTCGCGAACCGCCTGTCCCGGGTGGCTATGGACCCCGAGCGGTTCGATGATGACACCGAAGAGATGAACCAGGTCGGCATGGGTGTGGTGTATGAGCGTACTCACACCGGGCGCCCGCTCTATACCGCAGGGCTCTCCCCTGCTGACATAACCCGCCGCAAGCAGTTGTGGCATCAGCCCTACTCACAGGCATTATCCGACTTAGTCGACCAGACTTTGTCGCAGTACGGTCGGTGTCTGATCATCGACTTGCACTCGTACTCAGTTAAGCCGCTGGCTTGTGAGTTGCATAAAAGTCAGAGTCGGCCTGAGGTCTGCCTAGGGTACGACCCATTCCACGATCCTGCTATTGATCATGCCGAGCATGTTTTCCGCAGCCATGGTTACACGGTTGCTCGAAACCAGCCTTATCAAGGTTCGTACGTACCGCTGAAGCACTGGAAGAGCACACCCGAAGTGGTCTCGCTCATGGTGGAGATTCGCAAGGATCAGTACCTTAGTGACGGCCTGGTCAGCCCAGTTGGTGTACTACGGATCGCAACAGCCATTGCTGACCATATTGAGTCTTGGCAGAACATGCTAGAGGGCCTGGCCCTATGGGATATAAGTTGATAGATGGGTCACATCGATGTATCGAAACCACCATATAGCCATGTCAGATCTGTGTCCTGCAGAATGATTGGCTCAGTAGATTGTGGGTCTCCAGTGAGGGTAATGAGCTCTGTCGAGAGTACGATCTCGAGCGGGACCGTACTTAAGTGGTCTGGTGTTTCGCAGACACCATAGGTAGCCATCGCCTGGATCATGGGTTCCCAGTAGCGTGCCGCCGAAGCCTTGTTACCAGGTGGTACCGGCTCGTCTGGGCGAAGTGTGTTCTTGATGCCCATGAGTATTTCATCGAGGCTCATACCAAGCTGTGCCGCTGCCTTCCCGTCACCAATAAGTGCCGTGCTAAACCCACGATTAGCGTCTAGCGGGATGGCGCGACCATCACTGATGACTGCGGTTCGCACGAGCAGTATGGAAATGCCGCCCGATCGGGAATCATAGGACTGCAGAAAGCCTTGGATGAGAATCTTCGCTACTTCTGTCATGGGCAGACCTCTTTCTTGGATGGCACCATGACTGACACTAACAGATAGTTCCACATCGGACCGGCCACATGGAATGTATCAATGCACTGTCACAGCAGCATCTTTGTCATCACTGTACTGTCATAGTTGTGGGCAGGCCAGTGGATTACTTCGACATCTTGAAAACCCCAGCCATGGTACAACTCGACTAAATGCGTCGCGCATAAAGCAGTATCAAGACCAACCTGGGTAGCTCCTTGCTCTTTGGCCCACTCAAATCCTGTGTCACGCAGCCTTCTAGCCAAACCTCTCCCCCGGTACGCCGGGTCGACAGCCATCTGGTTGAGCCACGCGATTCCTTCTTGATGAGCAGTCTGACAGACGCGACGTACGTGGGCAGGAGCCGGGAAAGCGAATGTGATAGATGCCACGATGTGGTGGTTGTCCTCAATGAGCCAGCATGGGCCATTCCCGATTCGAGAGAGAGTCTCAGACTCATCTTGGTAGCTGGCTGTGAAGTTGAGGCCTGAATCCGCTAGTTCTGCATAGGCGCGGTGAAGGAGGTTTGTGAGCAGTGCCGCATCTTCGGATGCGAATCGCCGAATCGGAAGATCCATTGGATTCGGTGTTATTGATCCAAGATCTGAGGCCACACTCGCAGAGTTCATGGGTCCATCCTTGCATGAGATGTCCGACTAGCGCCGTGCTTCCAACTCCGCGATGTAGCCTTCGATCTGCGCCACCCAAGTCTCGGGGTCTGCCTCCGAGAGCCGTTCATCTGTTTTCAACTCCTGGAGAACCTGAATGGTTAACTCCAAGTCCTCGTCATAAGCATTGATCGGCTACACGTATACCCTACCTAGATGTACGAACAGCCACGCTGCTGCGATGCGGATCTCATCGACAGACCCTCAGGATTGGTCATGATACCTTTATGCCATTCATCACGCAGCCCGGTGGTATCCATAAGATCACCAAACCAATCTGCTGCCGTGTCTTTATCCCACGGATTATTTGACCATTCGCCCATGAGAGGATTACATCAATTGACTAGCTCCCGATAGACAACCCAAAGAGGCTACAGTAAGGTCGAAAATCGGGGATCATATTAAATGGAGGTTTGTCGATGCATCTTGATTGCGCGACTCTACCCATTAGCTCGCTTAAGACTTAACCTTAGGAATTCTGCCTCATCCACTCCGATTCGTGAGAAATTCGACGCTAGTCGTTCAACAACTCGCTGTGCGAAAGCTGGTTGCAGATCTCCGACCCACCTCCAAGTCTCACCTGATGATGTTTCAAAGCGAAGCTGCCTGTTTCTGCGTTTCGCTCTCACCACTTTTCCAGAGACTTTGAACTCCTCCATTCGAACCGCTGATGGAGTGGCTCGGACACGTAAATGAACAAAACCTTCATTTCGCTCCTCATCTCGTATTGTAATGAGAAGGTCCCCTGTTTTCTCGCGATTCTCCTCGTAGACTTCTAACGGAATTAGTGGAAACCTTTTACTCAGATCAATGATTCGCACGCTGTCACATAAAGGTTGGACACAAACAGCGTAGAGTCCTTTTCGGCAAATAACTGATCCCAGTCGTAGAGTCGGAGACGGTTTTGAATACACACTTCGCATGCACATTCTCATCGAAAAATGATTGTTCGAATGGTCTCGACTCAACTCATTCACAGAGAACAACCCAGCAGCATCCTTTTGGATGGCTTTGATCTGCTTGCCCGACAACCTAACGCTTGTTCTACTAATAATCCCAGGATCACTGAGTCCATTGAGTAAGAAGGAGAGTCTCAACTCTTTCGTCACTTCTTCGATTTGGAAAATACCCTGGGGTCCAATCTCTTCATGATAAAGCAACCACATCCTGATTGGATCCATGCCAAGTCGAGAACCTATCTCGTGTTCCTGGACAATCGCAAGCAACTCCGCCCCAATGAGCGTCTCTACTTGCCTCTGAATGTCATCGGGGTTACTAAGAGCGACCCTTTGACCAAGTACTGCTGCATCCAACTCTGGGCCTAACGCGGCAAGTAACCTATGACCGTCATTACGCAAGCCCGCTAATGCAGCTAGCGCTGCACTGGTAACTAGACCCATGCTGAGACGACCAAACTCCTCGATTACAAGTCCCGGAAGCTCTTGTATCTTACAGCGATACCTTTCAAGCGCGGGTGCAAGGTTATGAACGTGTTCCTTGCAGAACACTGAAATGCGAACGGGCCCATGCGTGAATGCGACTTTGCTATCAGTGTCCCATTGACCGACATGCCCCTTAATCAATTCTGTCGTTATAGAAAAAAGCCGATGTGCAATATCCGATAAGTCAGACTCTCCCGTGTAAACTACGATCAGACGCAGTCGTCTGCGACATGATTCTTCGTCTTCTCCCAGGACTGTTCTAACCAGCTTCTTAACTGTTTTCCCACCATCACCATTCAAGTTCCAATCCAGTATCAGGGCATCTGCACGCCTTGCCGTCTTCACAAAAGCTGGTTCTAACTCCTCGTTTTCCCGAATAGTTTGAGGAGAAAGAACAGCGCAAGAAAGCCCTAGCTCCGCAAAAGAACGCGACACTTGTTGAATGTCAAGCTCATCAGGGCGCGGAAGCTGCTGTGGCGTGCGAAGTCTGGGTAGATGCCCTGAAGGTAGTCTTGGGCCTTGCTCGATCCATTTGGCGCCGTCATCTCCATGCACTTCCGCTCGACGTAATGCCTCATCATCAATTAGCAGAACATTTTGTAGAAAGTCCTGAACCTGTTTTTGAACATAGAGCTCGAATTCCGCAACCACTAAGTCACTCCTCAATCACTTCTGGAAGGAGAATCTCAAAGCGGGCTCCACGATCAGCACGCGCCGGAGCAAGTTGAATATCTGCACCATCTCGTCTAAGAACCTCACGTGCTACATAGAGTCCATAACCTGATCCCATAGGTTTACGGGAGAACCCTAAATCGAAAATGGCCTTTTCGTCTCCTAGGCTGATTCCCTTTCCCGAATCCGTGATGGTGATTGCCGTATCTGTTTTGTCCAATTCGATGACTCGATCACCGTTGTATGTCGAAAGCCAATAAGCAGCATTGTCAACCAAGTTAACGATCACCGGATAGAGAGTTGATGGATACATGTGGACACTCATTTGCTCAAATGCTTCTGATACCCTGAGTTCTGTGCTCTCGCTGTCAAGGCGACTATCAAACACATCGTGTAGATACCTCTGAACGTCCGAACCACGGATCTCCACGGGTTCACGATAGAGTCTCCTGTGAAGAGGAGTGAAAAGCTTAAGGTACCCATCAAGATGATCAAATGAAGCACGGAGATCCGAATACAAGGGTCGCAATGCCGAATTTTGCTGTGCCCAAGTCTTAAGCCTTCGGAGGTTATCTCGAACTGACCGTATACTGTTTTCAAACTCATGTGTAACAATGTTGACGGCCATCCCAATTTGGACCAGCTCAAAGTCTTGTGCCGCACGCTCGGTAAGTGCCTCAACATGAGTTTCAAGTTGTTCAACTTGATCAATCAAAGAGACATCATTGAGACCACTTTCTTCCTTTGACCAAACAATGGAGCTAATCTGCTCAATTATTGCGTTGATTTCTTCAACCTGAGTTGCTGCAACAGCCCTAACTCTCATTTCTAACGAACTACGGAGTTGCGCAAACTCGACATCTACCAGTCCCGCAACATCAACTACACTTGCTTGCTTGAGGACCTCCATAGCAACACTTTCTAGCTCACTATGAGTATCTCGCACGACTTGCTTACTTTCTCTTTCAAAAATGCGGACTTGGGAAGAGAGCTCTCGTCGGGCTTCTTTAGCCTCACTTCGAGCGTCGGCTACTGCCTGACTGATGGTCTGATCAAACCTCAGTCTTCTATTCATTGCTGAATCAAGGGCAAACCCAGCCGTATTTAGCGCTGCCTCTATCTCTTTCTCCGCAGGTTCAAGGATAAGAGTCATGACTTCTAGCCGTGTTGCTTCATATGCCATTGAGCGTCGAGTGAGATCCGCGCTGAGCGAAATCCCTCGAGGACGCTTGACATAAAGTTCCG
>WQYJ01000073.1 GCA_009781325.1 Propionibacteriaceae bacterium
GCAGAGTGGACTCAATCCATTCTGCTCGGCTCCACACAACCGGTGTGGTAGGAAGAGGGGGAAGCCCAGTGGCATCGGATAACCAGAGTTCCGCCAGCCGTACGGCGTCGGTAATCTGGCGTGCAACACGGGAACTCCCGTAAGGATCCGGACCCAAAGATGAGATCCAATGACGCGCCATCTGGCGAACTGTTTCCCAGACCACAGCCTCATCACTCATCCCATCAGAGGGCATGAGCCGGGCCATCATGTTGCGGAAAAGATCAGCTCGTACTTCAGAATCCATGACATCGGCATCGTCAGGCAGCCCCAAGTCACGCAGAATCTTGCGCAGTGCCTCAAGGGATTCGTCGTTCTCGCCGAGATCAAAGTCATCCATGGGTCCTCCTTAGCAAAGCTTTCGCAACACTACTATTCTGGCGCATCTGCGCGGATTTGTGGCAGAAGGGAGCTGGCTATTCGCTAGAGTGGTTCTCAAGGAGTGTGTTGTGAGGAGAATCTGGACGCTGGTGAGTTCTGCTGTGGTGTTTCTCGCCATGGCCGCGATCGTGGTTTTCGCGCCGATGGACTTTGTGGTGTGGTCACCGGGCCAAGCCACGAACATCCTAGGCGAAGAAAACGGGGAACGGCTTCTGCAGATTCCGCAGGCACCGAATTATCGTGAAGACGACGAGATTCTGTTTACGACAAGGGACCAAACAGATCAGGCAGCGGTGATCACTCTGGGGACGGTCATCAATAATTACTGGCTTCCCAGCCATTCGGTCATGCCTCGTACTGCTGTCTTTTCACCAGGTCAGACTCCTGTAGAGGCCAATGAAACCCGACGCATAGACACCGAGGCGTCCTTGCAGGAGGCATTCGCGGCTGGTGTACGGGCAGCCGGAATCGAAGTC
This sequence comes from Propionibacteriaceae bacterium, assembly GCA_009781325.1. Lineage (GTDB taxonomy): Bacteria > Actinomycetota > Actinomycetes > Propionibacteriales > Propionibacteriaceae > WQYJ01. The sequence goes on from WQYJ01000073.1 coordinate 897, forward strand.
ATTGAGCGTCCAAAGATTGTCTCTGTACGCCAAAACGGTCCCGCTTACGGAATCCTGCAACCTGGAGACCTCATTCTTGCCATCGACAATAATCCGATGAGTACCGCCAATGATGTCCGTGAATACATTCGTTCTAAGCAGGTTGGTGATCAGGTCGTTGTCACGATTCTGCGCGGCGGACAAGAACTCATCCTCACCATCGACAAACTGGCTGGGTCCTCCTATGACGGAACCATTCCAACCATGGGAACGGTTCCGGGAACCGGATACTCTTATGATCTGGATATCCGCTTGAACTTGAGTATTGACCGCGGTGATCCCGCTCAGGGGTTAGCCATTGCACTGGCCATCTATGACATGCTCACCGAGACTAACATCACTGGTGGGGAAACCATTGCGGCAACAGGGCGAATCTCCGCTGATGGGGAGGTTAGTGCTGTCTCAGGTTTCAACGAACACGCTATGTCTGCGTGGAATGCCTTCGCAGCCATTCTGATCATCCCGACTGCGAACTGTTCCGACATAGCCGATGTATTCGGAGGGATGATTATCGTTCCGGTAGACACCTTAGATCAGGCTGTGACTGCTCTGAGGGACTATGCTGCCACTGGAGAGCCCCTGCCGAAGTGTGCTGGCTGAGATCCTCAGGTCGGTGGCCTGCCGAGCGGTGGCAACGCAGCCAGCGCACTCAGCTAGTGTCGCGTAGTAGGCATGGATCGGTGGATTCAGGCTTAGGTTAAGATAGATCATCGATTAACCCCAGGAGGGCTTTGTGGCATCCAGTCAATCAACTTCGAGAACACGGGCGCTGCTGCCCACGATTCTGATCCTTGCAGTCGCAGTTTTCGCCTACACGGTATTCGCACAATTGTGGACCGACCACCTGTGGTTCGAATCAGTTGGCTACCACCAGGTTTTTACAACACAACTTGGGACCCAAGTCTTGCTGTTTCTGATTGCTGCTTCGGTGATGGGACTCGCCGTTGGGGTCAATATCTGGCTCTGCTTTAGGACCAAACCCTTGCCGGGCACCCGTACCCCTCTCCAGACCACCTTTAGTTCGCTCACAGGTCTCAAGCGCAAGGCTGCCATTGGTCTTCCGGCGCTCACACTAGCCATCTTTGCCGGGATCGCCTGGATAGCCAACGTCAGACTCTTCCTAGCCTGGTGGAACAGGGTTCCTTTTGGGCAAGTTGACGCCAAGTTCGGTATGGATATTTCCTTCTACATCTTTGAGTATCCCTGGTACCGGGCAGTCACGAACTTCTTCCTCACTGTGGTCGTTCTCTGCGCCATTGTTGCGCTGGCTGGCCATTTCCTTAACGGAAGCTTCTTCTCTGATAGTGGAGGAAAACGTCAAACAGCCAAGGCCGCGCACATCCACATCGGTATTCTGCTTGGCCTGATCACGATCGGGTACGGCGTCACCAAGATTCTTGACCGGTTCTCCATCCTCATCACCTCCGGACAACTCCTGGATGGTCTGACCTACACCCTCGATCATGCCCAACTCACCGCCAACTTAGTTCTGGCGATCATCGCATTCCTGACAGCCATTCTGTTCTTTGCAACGGCTTTTACTCGCAGTTGGCGTCTGCCTATTGTCTCGGTTGCCCTCATCGTGGTGTCCTCTCTGGTTATCGGCAGCGCCTATCCGGCTATCGTCCAATCCTTTACGGTAGCTCCGACCGAGCCCGATAAGGAACGTCCGTACATGCAGATGCACATCGCAGCAACTCGCATGGCTTACGGGGTGGACAACGTGGAGATGACAGACTATTCAGCTGTGACAACGACCACGGCCGGCCAGTTGAAGTCCGATGCTGAGGCACTTCCCGGTATCCGCCTCATTGATCCGGCAATGGTCCAAGACACTTTCGAACAGCTTCAGCAGGTTCGCGGTTACTATTCCTTCGCGAAGGTGCTGGATGTTGATCGTTATGTCATTGATGGCAAGCAGACCGACGTGGTGCTCGCAGCACGCGAGATGAGTATTGCCGGGTTGGATCCAGCGGTTCAGAATTGGAACAATATCCACACCGTCTACACCCACGGCTACGGCCTTGTTGCCGCGTACGGGAACCGACGTCAAGCTGACGGCGAACCTGATTGGCTCGCTCGGGATATTCCCTCTGTTGGCCCATTGGCCGCTCAGGAACCGCGTATTTATCATGGCGAATTCACGACCGACTATGTCATCGTTGGACGTGAAGAGGGCCAGGAAGCCATCGAGTTCGACACCCCCGGCGGCGGAGCCCAAGTCGGTGAGCAGTACAACGTCTTTGATGGTAGCGGCGGGGTGCCGATCGGTGGATTTGGTAACCGTCTGCTCTATGCCACGCGGTTCGCCTCGATCAATCTGCTGTTATCTGATCGTGTGAATGCGCAGTCCAGGGTGCTCTATAACCGAACTCCGCAGGAGCGCATTGCCTTGGTTGCCCCCTGGTTGAGGACAGACTCTGACATCTACCCAGCCATTGTCGACGGCAAGATCGTATGGATCGTCGATGGTTACACCACGTCGCTGTATTATCCGAATGCTCAGCGTGTTGTTGTCGAGGATACAGTCTCAGATGCGCTGATCAATCCGAATCTCCAGACCTATGTCGCCAAGACGGAGATTAACTACATCCGTAACGCTGTCAAGGCTGTGGTGGACGCCTATGACGGCTCTGTCACCCTCTATGCCTGGGATGAAGACGATCCGATCCTTCAAACTTGGATGAATGTCTTCCCCGACACTGTCCAACCCAAGTCATCGATCACCCCAGAGTTGATGGCTCATCTGCGTTATCCGGAGGATCTGTTCAAGATACAGCGCCAGATCATTGCTCGCTACCATATGACCAGTCCTGAGTCGTGGTACAGCCAATCAGATCTGTGGAGGATTCCTAACTATCCGGTGGTGGATCGCGGAGGCTCCAAGGAACCGACCTACTATCTGTCGATCAAGTGGCCGGATTCCCAGATCAACGGAACAGAAATGCCAGGGGACTCAGGCCCGCTGTTCTCCCAAACAACGGTCTATACCCCCAATAAGCGCGAGAACCTTGCGGCCTATATGGCGGTAGTTGCTGAGGCAACCTCGCCGTCGTACGGTCAGATCCGCATTCTGCGAATGTCTGATACCCAGCAGATCGATGGTCCTGGCCAGGCGTACAACTCGATGATGGCCAATGAGCAAGTGTCCTCAGTCCTGTTGCCGTTCTCGTCTGAGAGTTCTGCGGCGAAAGCTCAGAAGGGGAATCTGCTGACGATTCCTCTGGGCGGCGGCTTGCTCTACGTTGAGCCGATTTACACTCGGCAAGTGAACACCGATGCAGCCTTCCCGATTCTGCGTTTTGTTGTGGTTCGTTTCGGAACCCAGGTGGGTATCGCCACGACACTCCAAGGGGCCCTCGATCAGGTGTTCTCCGGTGATGCTGGTGCAACCACGGGTGAGACCGAAGGCGGCACTGTGCCCGATGATACGACCAACCCCACCGATCAGACCAAGGAGCAGATCATCGAGTCGAACCTGAAGGAAGCTCGTGCACAATTCATCGCTGCCCAAGAGGCCCTTCAACGAGGAGACTTGGCGGGGTATCAATCAGCCAACGATGCTGCCCGTGCAGCAGTTGAGCGAGCTATCGATGCTCTTGATCAGTAGTCGGTGAAACCCAGATCGGACATGTCGTTGCTGTCCCCAACAACCACAATGGCCCCCTGATCAGGAGTAACCAGGGAAGTGTAGGCTTCCATCGCTGCAGCGGGGGTTACTTTCCGTAGGTTGTCGAGTGTCGTCGTGACATGATCGAGTTCCAAGCGGGCTGCGGCTATGGACGCTGCCTGCGCAGCGACCGCTTCGGCGGTATCGAAGGCCAGCGGTGCGCTCAATGTGAGATAGCCGATGGCAGCATCTACCTCGTCGTTGGTGAATGGTTCGCGCGCTTGCAGGATCTCCAGGGTTTCGTCCAATAAGGCTGACGTCATGGCAGTACGAGTGGAGGTGGATACGTCAATGGTGCCGCCCTGGCGATAAGGATGGGCAGCCATTGACACTCCGTAGGTGTATCCTCGTTCCTCACGCAAGACAGTGTTGAGACGGGAATTGAAGGTCCCTCCCATGATGGCAAGCCCGACTTGAAGGGGGGCCCAACGAGGATCCCGGCGATCAATCCCGAACCATCCCAGACGGATGTCTGCTTGAACTGCGCCGTCGCGGTGAATCACCCGGCGTCGGCGATCTCCGGGGGTAATAGGGTCGGGCAGTACGGGCTGTGCGGAAGGATTCCAGGAATCGAAGGCTTGCTGAGCCGCAGTGAGGGTGTCGATCCCGCTCAGATCACCGGCGATAATCAGCGTTGCATCCTGGGGGCGATAGTGAGTCCGATGGAAGGCTGCCACATCCTTCGCACTCAGCGACCTCAGATCTTCTGCTGTTCCTCCGATCGGTCGTGAAACACGTAAAGCAGGGTCCAGCAGTGTTCTTCTTAAGGCGGTTGAGGCCTGGTAGGAACCTCGTGACTCCTGTTGTTCGATCTCAGCAAGACGGTGAGCGATGATCCGGGCGACATCTTCATCGGCATACCCCGGTTGGGAGACTGCTTCGGCTAGCAGTTCTAACCCGGCATCAAGACAGTCGTAGGGAAGATCGAGCAGACATTGAGTGGTCGACATGCCGATCAGGCCATGGAAGCGGGCTGCTGCGTCTTCCATCGCGGCGGCAAACTCCGGCCCTGGGTGAGCGTGGGTCCCTTCGTCGAGAGTACGTACCGCGATCGTTGCTACACCCTCGCAGCCGACGGGTTCGGAGTTGATCGGGAGTTCCATCACCAGATCAGCAGCCAAAATGAGCTGGCCGGGAAGATGATAGGACCACAGCCTCATACCCGAATCGAGTTGGGCAATGTCAGGGGTTGGGAACTGCCAAGGATGGGAGTCGAGGATGCTTGGACGCGAAACCATGACTGCCTCCGATAGGTCACGACAGCTCGGTTGTCAGGGCGCAGCCACGTCTGGAACTGCTGGCGAATGTCTTCGGCAGTCAGGGCGTGGATGATCGAGAGGTGGCGGTTGATTTCTGTCGGGTCTGAAAACAATTGCCATGAGGCACTGATGTGGTCGGCTCTGTTTTCGATACTGGAGAGCTCCGAGAGGTAATCACGGTCTTCAGCCTTCTTCGCACGATGAAGTTCTGCATCTGTGGGACCCTGCTCGCAGAATCGGCTCCACGTGGTCATCATGGCGTCTTCAACGATCTGAGGTGACACCGATTCCGAGCATGCGGCAGTAGCCATGATCACTGTATTTCCGTGAGCCAGTCCGATATCGAAGGTGTCGACCGAATCGGCGATGTTGTTTCGCACCAGGTCGGTATGCAGCCTCGATGTCATGGAGTCAGCAAGGATCGATAGTCCCAGCCCGATGGGGTCATTGGAGTCATCGGCGATGGCCGGTGCTAACCAGCAGCAGTACACAAGATCCTGGGGAACATCCCCGCGCAGTTCTAGTCGAGGTATTCCTTCGAGTGAAACCAGGGGTGATTGGGAAAACCCATGAACCTCGCGGCCGGGAATCTCACCGAAATAGGTGTTCACCAGCTCGAAGCCCTGATCAGGATCAATAGCTCCGGAAAGAGTCAGGATGAGATTCCCCGGATTGTAATGGCGATGGAAGAATCCGTGAACATCATCGAGGGTTGCCTGATCGAGATCCTCCATGGAACCGATGGGCATATGGGCATAACGGTGTTCTGCCGGGAAGAGGAACTTCATGATCTCGGGAAAGGCATTGCCATAGGGTTGGTTGTCGTAACGCTGCCTCTTCTCTTCTTTGACCACCTCCCGCTGGGTATCTACATTGACCTGATCCACACGGTCCAACAGAGAACTCAGACGCTCTGCTTCCAGCCACAGTGCAAGATCCAGTCCGCCCAGAGGAACAGTTTCAAAGTAGTTTGTACGGTCAAAGCTCGTCGTAGCATTGCAGCTTCCGCCCATGGCTTGAATGAGCCCCAGGTGTTCACCAGAGCCAACTTGAGCTGATCCGGAGAACATCAGATGCTCGAAGAGATGAGCGAATCCAGTCTTTCCAGGCACTTCATGAACAGAGCCAACTCCGTACCAAAGATTCAGTGCCACCCCTGACACCCATGGATCAGGATTGATAGCTACCCGGATGCCATTAGGCATCGTAGCTGTCTGCAATTCGTATTGATGATCCACCCGCCAGAGCATACCTCACAGTGGCCGTACGCCTCAACGGGGGTAGTTTTTCGTCGGAATGCCGACAGATCACGCCCACTGGTGCATGCGGTGTCCGCTAGACTGGGGCTGTGGCTGTTGATATGAATCGCCCTGTGGCGCGAGACCCGTACTCCATTCTTCCCCCTCAACCAAAATTCTTGCTGACAAGCACTGATATCACTGATGGGGAGATGCTGCCTGTGTCGGCGACGGCTGATGGAGGCAATGTGTCTCCGCAATTGTCCTGGGAGGGTTTTCCTGGCGATACTAAGAGCTTCTTGTTGACCTGTTTCGACCCTGATGCGCCTCGCGAGGGAGGGGTGTGGCACTGGATCGTGGCGAATATCCCGGTCTCAGTGACGTCGATTCCTGCAGGCAGTTCTGGTTCTATCGTCAAGATCATTACCTCCAGATTCAAGCGTCCTCCTTCCTCGGTCGGCGCTGCTGAAGCCATGGATCTACCCAATTCTGCCGGCTCTGTGGGATATATGGGAGCTATGCCTCCCAAGGGGGACCGCGTCCATCGATATTTCTTTGCTGTTCATGCCTTAGATGTGGAGCATCTTGAACTACCTCATGGGCGCAAGACCTCGGCGGCGTTGGCTGCGGCGACCGCTGTTCCACACACCATCGCCAGGGCTGTCTTGGTGGGGACCTACCAGCGATGATTCCTGCGTGGGCTTACACATCGATCTGGTGGAGTGTCTATCCGCTAGGTGCCTGCGGAGCGCCTATTCGCGACGCCGATTTTCCGGGACCTCATCATCGTCTTGGCAGGTTAGAGAACTGGCTAGACCACATTGTGGAGATCGGATGTAATGGTTTAGCACTCGGGCCGATCTGGACGTCGACCTCCCATGGGTACGATGTCGTCAATCACTTCACGATTGATCCGCGCTTAGGGGATGACCAGGATTTTGATGATCTGGTGAATGCATGCCGTCGCCGTGGCATCCGTGTTCTGCTGGATGGAGTCTTCAACCATGTATCCAGGGATCATGCTTGGGTGAGTTCTGTCCTGGAGGAGGGGAGAGCTTCGCAGTGGGCCCCCCTGCTGCGCTTCGACGACCGCGATCCGCAGGGCTTGTCACGCTTTGAGGGCCATGGAGGATTGATCGAACTCGATCATAGCCACAGTGAAGTCGTCGATTATGTTGCTTCTGTGATGAACCATTGGTTGGATCGCGGTGCAGATGGTTGGAGACTCGATGCTGCGTACCGCGTGCCGAATCAGTTTTGGGCTCAAGTCTTGCCGGAAGTACGTACACTGCATCCGGACTCTCTGGTCGTCGCAGAGGTCCTTCACGGGGATTACGCAGGTATCGCGCAGGAAGCTGGGTTCGACAGTGTCACCCAGTACGAACTGTGGAAGGCCATCTGGTCTGCGCTCAAAGACCGAAACCCCCATGAGTTGATGTGGGCCCTAACCCGCCACGACGAGACACGCGGGCGTGAGCTGCCCTGGACTTTCGTGTCTAACCATGATGTCACCAGGATCGCCAGCATGGTCGGTCTTCAGGGCGCCAAGGTAGCGACGGGGATACTCATGGCACTATCCGGAACCCCGGCGATCTATTACGGCGACGAGTTCGGTTGGCTGGGCGAAAAGACTGAGTCCTGGTCCAGCGATGATCAGATTCGCCCGGTTCTTGGTGAGTATCCGGGCTGGTCGAGTGATCAAGAACAGATCCTAGGCTTCACCAAAGCAGCTATTCACCTACGCCGTTCCCATCCATGGCTCGTCGATGCAGAGTTATCAATCATCGAGTGCTCCCAGTCGGTTCTGAGATGGAAAATGACTGGAAAAAACAGTGAGTCCATTCACGTTGAATTGAACCTGGCAGCCACTGAGCCCCACCTTCGCATCAGTGACGCGGCTGCGGAGCTTTTGGCTATCTAGCTAGCCTGGTGATAGTCCCTACGTTGGCCGCCGGAGGTCCTGCCTGGCGGCAGGATGACCGCGAACTGGACTACCAGAACACTGCCGCCAACAGCACAACTGAGATAAGAAAACTCAACCCC